>NZ_JBJNRJ010000058.1:0-33034 GCF_046233715.1 Trujillonella humicola
CATCCACGCCCATGCCTCATCGGACACCACACACCGATCTTGACGCACAACACCGACACTGCCCGACCTGAACGACAAGATCCGTCAGACACGCCCTAGGCGCCGGGGCGCGGGGGCAGGCCTGCGATCTTGCGGTGGTCCCAGCTGACCAGCGTCTCCGGCACGACGCGCAGCCACGCGTGCCGGCCGTCCGGGACGAAGGTGTTGCTGCCGGTGTACTTCCGCGCGAACGCGCGCTCCACGGGCGGCAGCTCGGGCTGCTCCTCGTCCCCGCGGGGGACGGCCCCGACGGGCTCGGCACGACCGGTGATCTCCACCCCGCGGAGCTCGAAGAAGTCCTCGCCGGCGTCGACGACGACGGCGACCCGCGGATCGCGGGCCAGGTCGGTCCAGCGCCGGCTGCGCACGATGGAGTTCAGCCACAGCGCGGCGCCGTCCCAGACGAACCACAGCGGGGCCACGTGCGGCCGGCCGTCCCCGCCCACGGTGGCGACCCGGCAGGTGCGCTCGGCGGCGAGGAAGGCGGCGGCCTCCTCGAGGGTCATGGCGATGGCCCGGCCGCGGCGCTGGCCGCCGGGGACCGTCACCGGCCCAGCACCAGCGACATCGCCTCGGACCGCGTGGCCGGGTTGTCGCGGAAGATGCCGCGGACGGCGGACGTGGTCGTCACCGAGCCGGGCTTGCGGATGCCGCGCATGCCCATGCACAGGTGCTCGGCCTGGACGACCACCAGCACGCCCCGGGGCTTGAGCACGTCGTTCATGGCGTCGGCGACCTGCCGGGTCATCCGTTCCTGCACCTGGGGGCGGCGGGCGTACACGTCCACCAGCCGGGCGAGCTTGGACAGGCCGGTCACCCGCCCGTCCTCGGACGGGATGTACCCGATGTGCGCCACGCCGTGGAAGGGGACCAGGTGGTGCTCGCACGTGGAGTACATCGGGATGTCCTTCACCAGGACCAGCTCGTCGTGGTCCTCGGCGAAGGTGGTCGCGAGCACCTCGGCGGGGTCCTGGTCCAGGCCGCCGAAGGTCTCGGCGTAGGCCCGGGCCACCCGGGCAGGGGTCTCCCGCAGGCCGGGGCGGTCCGGGTCCTCCCCCACGGCCACCAGCAGCTCGCGCACGGCCGCCTCGGCCCGCGCGGCGTCGAACGGACGCCGGCGCCGGCGGTCCGGCACGTCGATCGAGGTCATCTGCGCTCCTCCGGGAGGCGGCCGGGTGACGTCTCCCGGCCGGGTCGCCGTACGGCATACCAGAGCGGCGGTGGCGGCCGCGGACGGACGGCGGCCTGCCGGGAGCCGGCGCCCGGCAGGCCGCCGTCGTGCCCGCTCAGGCCGCGGTGGCTCCGCCCAGGTAGGCCTGCAGCAGCTCCTCGCCGGCCTGGTCGGCCCTGCCGGACCAGGTCACGCTGCCGCGCTGCAGGATGATCGCCTGGTCGGCGAAACCCAGGGCGCGGCTGGCGAACTGCTCGATCATGAGGACGGCGACGCCGGCCGTCCGCATCTTCTCCAGGCTCTCGAAGACGAGGTCGACGAGCTTGGGTGCCAGCCCGAGGGACATCTCGTCGGCGATGACCATCTTCGGCAGCACCATCAGCGCCCGGGCCAGCGACAGCATCTGCTGCTCGCCGCCGGACAGGGTGCCGGCCAGCTGCTTGCGTCGCTGGCCGAGCACCGGGAACAGCGTGAAGGCGCGCTCGAAGTACTCCTCCTTGCCGCCCCTCTCGGTGGTCAGCGCCATCCGCAGGTTCTCCAGGACGGTGAGACCGGGGAAGACCCCGCGCCCCTCGGGCATGTGGATGAGCCCGGCACGGCGGATCCTCGTCGGCGACCACCGGGTGATGTCCTTGCCGTCGAACCAGATCTTCCCGCTGCTGGAGGGGACCAGACCCGAGACGGCCCGCGCCAGGGTGCTCTTGCCCGCGCCGTTGGACCCCAGGACGGCGAGCGAGCCGTTGGCCGGGATCTCGATCGAGACGTCGAACAGCGACTGCGCGGCGCCGTAGCGGACGGCGAGGTTCTCCACCCGCAGCAGCGGGCCGGACCCGGCCGGCCCCGTCGACACGGACTGGGTGGTGGTCATACCGGCTCCCCCTGCTCGATCTCGGCCTCTGCCCGCTGCACGGCCGGCTTCTCGATCTCCTCGCCGAGGTACGCCGCGCGCACCGCCGGGTCCCGCCGCACGTGCGCCGGCGTGCCGGCGGCGATCTTCACGCCGAAGTCCAGGACGTGCACGGCGGCGGACATGCCCAGCACCAGCTCCACGTCGTGCTCGACCATCAGCAGCGAGACCCCGTGGTCGCGCACGACCGACGTGAGCACCTCGGCGACCTCCTCGGTCTCCCGCACGTCGAGCCCGGAGGAGGGCTCGTCGAGCAGCAGCACCCGCGGCTCGCGGGCCAGCGCGCGGCCGATCTCCAGCAGCCGGGCCGAGCCCAGCGGCAGGCCGGCGGCCGGGAGGTGCTGGATGGCGCCCAGCTGCAGCGCCTCGATGAGCTCGTCGACACGCGTCTCCTCCGCCTTCGGCGACGCCGCGAAGCCGCGGAAGCTGACCAGGTCGGTCCAGATCCGGCTCTTCGCGTTCTTCATCCGGTAGGCGAGCACGAGGTGCTCGCGGACCGTCAGGGACGAGAACAGCTCGGGGTGCTGGAACGTCCGGGCCAGCCCGCGCGCGGCCCGCTTCTGCGGCGAGCTGCCCGTCACGTCCTGGCCGTCCATGAAGACCCGGCCGGCCGTCGGGCGGAGCAGTCCGGACAGCACCGCGAACAGCGTGCTCTTGCCGGCGCCGTTCGGGCCGACCAGCCCGACGATCTGCTGGCTGCCGACCGCCAGGTCGACGTCCTTCAGCGCGACCAGACCACCGAAGCGCATCGTGACCCCGCGGGCCTCGAGCCGCGGAGCCGCGGTGTCGGGCGACACCGTCCCCGGCGCGTGCAGTGCAGTGCTCATGCCTGTCCTCCAGCAGTGATCTTCTCGGCCGGCACAGCGGACGTCGTCGTCGGCACGGTCTCGGCCGTGTCGGGGCGTGCCACCGGGTCCGAGCCGGGGGCGGTCGGCGGCTTCGACCGCGAGCCCCCGAGCTTCCGGACCAGGGACATGATGTTGTTCCCGGTCTGCGCGACGACGCCCTCGGGGTGCAGGGCCAGGCCGAGGGCCCCGAGCCCGAAGAGGATGACCGGGACGTCGGCGAAGTCGTGGCTGACGTAGGTCGAGAAGACCTGCGGCATCACGATGAACATGATCCCGGCGATCAACGCGGCGACGATCGACCGCGCGCCCATGGTGACGAGCACCGCGAGCCAGATGAGGCCGAAGGTCGGGTTGAACGAGCCGGGGAGCGTGGAGCCCGCGTTCATCGCGATGAAGCCACCGCCCACCGCCGCGGTGTAGGTGGCCAGGCCGGAGATCAGCACCTTCGTCTGCACCACGCTGATGCCCAGGGTCTTCGCCCCGGTCTCGCTGAACCGCACAGCGCTCATCGCCAGGCCCGCGGTGGACTTCCGGACGTTGACGATGAGGATCGCCAGGACGACGAAGACGCCGAGTGCCAGGTAGGCGAACTGGTCGTTGGTCTGCGCGAACTCCGGCCGCGGCATGGGCTGCCCCGACCCGAAGTTGTCGAAGGGGTCGCGGCCGAAGATCAGGACCTGGACCAGCGATCCGAAGGTCAGGGTGACCAGGGCCACGTAGAGGTTGCCCAGCCGGATGGTGAGCAGTCCCAGGACGACTCCCACCGGCACGATGAACGCGGCGCCGACCAGGACGGCGACCAGCGGGCTCCAGCCCCAGTGGCGGACCAGCTCGGCGGCCAGGATCGCGCCGCCGCCGGCGAAGGTGATCTGGCTCAGCCACACCATCCCGCCCTCACCGGTGACCAGCGTGTACGACAGCAGGGCGATGGCGACGGCGATGCCGCCGGCGATCAGACCCGACCAGAACCGGTCCAGCTGACCGGGCAGCAGGAACACGATGCCGACGAAGACGATCCCGGCGATGAGCGGCGGGTTGAGCACCCGGCGGTTCGACCCGCTCGTCACGGCCGACACGAGGGACGGGTCGCCCCCCTGGGTGGCGATCGCGCGGTCCAGCGCGCCGCCGGCGACGAGGTCGCCGGCCTGCCCGCGGAGGGCGTAGTACAGCAGGAAGATCAGCATGAAGACGAACGGGATGCTGGGCACGACCGCGGCACCGAAGTCGCTCGAGGGGTCGATGTAGCGCTGCACCACGCTCGTCGTCACGCCCATGATCAGCGCCACGGCGACGGCCATCGGCAGGCTGCGCAGCTTGGCCGCGATGACCGCCGCGAACGCTGCGGACATCAGGTAGGTCATCTGGGCGACCGACAGACCCTGGGTGGGCAGCAGGAGGATGCCGGCGAGCCCGGCCAGCGTCGAGCTGGCGGCCCAGACACCGAGCGACACCTTGCCCGGGCTGGTGCCGCTCAGGCTGGTGAGCGCCTCGGAGTCGACCAGCGCCCGGACCTTCAGGCCGACGGCGGTGAAGCGCAGCAGGCCGACACCGATCACCAGCACGGCGAGCAGGCCGATGTAGGCGGACAGCTGGTCGGCGTTGATCGTCGAGCCGAAGATCTGGTACGTCGCCAGCGGCCGCGGCGCGAGACCCGGCGAGGTGGGGTCGGTCGGCTGCTCCAGGATCATGGTGACCAGCGGCGGGAGGGCCACCGACAGACCGACCGTCGCCATCAGCTTGACCAGCGTCGAGCGCAGCCGCAGGTGCCGGAACAGGACCGCGTACAGGAACATCCCCAGCGCCGGGGCGAACACCAGCAGCGAGACCGCTGCCGCCGGGACGATCGCCCAGTCCTGCTCGACGAGCAGGAAGTAGTAGAAGCGGGCGACCGCGAAGGCCATGGCCGCGAACGCCAGGTTGAAGATGCCGGAGGCGACGTAGGTGATGACCAGGGAGCCGGCCGCTATCGCGTAGATGGACCCGAGGCCCAGACCGGCGAGGACGTACGAGAGCACATCGACTCCATTGAACCGGGAGCAGCGGTGTGCCGGCTCGGACCTGCGCCCCGCCGACATCACACAGGATGGTGGGGAGCGTGCTCGACGCTTCGAAGCACGTCAACACCTCTACGCGTGTCGTGTGCCGTGGGTCACTGCCGGAACCCTGTGGTTCCGCAGCCCCTCCGCGGACGTGCTGGTCAGAGCGGCATGGACGCCCCAAGAGCGCCGGCCCGCACGGCGGCCACGGCGAGAGATCGGAGCGCCTCGGGTAACGGGGCGATAACGATCCGGCAGCATCTGCCGCGTTTCTCCGGTCTCCGGCGGTGACACACGTCTCGCCGTCCGGCAAGGTGCCACTCGATCCTGCGACGGTTCGACAACTTTCTCACTGATGGAGGCACCGAGGTATGCGCAGAAGAGGCGTGGCGGTTGTGAGCATGGCGTGCGCGAGCGCGCTCGTGCTGTCGGCGTGCGGCAGCGACGACGAGGCGGCCGGCGGCGGGAGCGGCAGCGGGGGCGGCGGGAACGCCGCGGGCGGCACCGTCGAGGTCGGCATCCTGACCGCCCTCAGCGGCCCCGGCGCAGCTGCCGCCGCGGGGTCGATCCGGGGCGCCGAGGCCCGGTTCGCCGCCTATGACGGCGAGTGCAGCGACCTGGACTTCACCATCGTCCAGGCCGACGACACCTCCAGCGCCCAGGGCGCCCTCGCCGGCGCGCAGAAGCTGATCCAGCAGGACGACGTCTACGCCATGATCAACGTCAGCGCGTTCTTCTACGGCGCCTCGCCGTTCCTGACCAGCCAGGCCAGCGGCACCCCCGTCATCGGTGGCGCCTGGGACGGCGCGCAGGAGTGGTCGGCCACCGACGACAACCTGTTCAACTCCGGCTTCGTGCCGAACTACGAGATCGTCTACAGCCAGGCCGGCGACTTCCTGGCCGACCAGGGCGCGACCAAGGCGGCGGGCATCGCCTACGTGAGCCCGAGCTCGCAGGCCGGCCTCGAGAACGGCCTCGCATCGGTCGAGGCCGCCGGCATCGAGATCGGTTACACCAACAACAGCGTGCAGTTCGGCAGCACCGACGTCGGCCCGCTGGTGCTCGGCATCCTCGACTCCGGCGCGGACGCGGTCTACACGACCATCAACTTCGACACCTCGCTGGCCCTGGTCGCCGGGCTCAAGCAGGCCGGCTGGGACGGGACGTTCATCTCCCCGACCGGGTACGGCGCCGACCTGCTCGCCTCCGCCCCCGCCGTCGAGATCGGCCAGGGCGTCATCTTCTCCAACGCCTTCACCCCGGTCGAGTCCGGCACCGAGGCCACGCAGGCGCTGAGCGAGGCCCTGCAGGCCGAGGGCAACGAGTCCGGCATCCCCGGCTTCTACGAGAGCCAGGGCTGGTTCGGCGCCGACCTGTTCCTCCACGGCCTGGAGCAGGCCGGGTGCGACGCCACCCAGGAGGAGCTGATCTCCACCCTGCAGCAGACCGACGACTGGGACGCCGGCGGCCTCTACCCGCGGCCGATCCCGCAGACCACCACCGAGTACGACGAGCAGTGCTCGTTCTACCTGACCCTCGAGGGCGACGGGTTCGTGCCGCTCAACGACGGCGAGCCCTTCTGCGGGACGCCCGTCGACTGAGTTCCCCGTGGCCGGCGCCACCTGCCCGACCCGACGGCCCGGCCGGTCCTCCGCGACCGGCCGGGCCGTCGGCGTGCGGGCGCCCGGACCGTCCTCGCCGGCGTGGGACCGCGGGCCCGAGGTCGACTCCCACGAGCGGGACGCCATGGCACGTCCTGCCACGAGGTGTGGTGCACGTCACGGCGTCGTAACGATCTCCGGAGTTCTTCGCCGGTGAATTTCGGGCGGCTAGTGACACGTGCCACAAACTGGTGCAAGGTGCGCACGGCGATCCTGTGATCGTTCGACAACCTTCGTTCCGATGGGAGCTCCGGGGTATGCGCAGAAGTGGAACGGCAGCGGTGGGCATGGCGTGCGCCCTGGCGCTCGTCCTGTCGGCGTGCGGCACCGACGACGAGGCGGCCGGCGGCGGCGGCGGGGGCGGTGGCGGCGGCGGTGGTGGTGGCGGCGGCAACGGCGGCTCCATCGACGTCGGCATCCTGACCTCGCTCAGCGGTCCCGGCGCCACGGCCGCGCAGGGCTCCATCCGGGGTGCGCAGGCGCGATTCGACTCCTACGACGGCGAGTGCAGCGACCTGGACTTCACCATCGTCCAGGCCGACGACACCTCCAGCGCCCAGGGCGCCCTCGCCGGCGCGCAGAAGCTGATCCAGCAGGACGACGTCTACGCCATGATCAACGTCAGCGCGTTCTTCTACGGCGCCTCGCCGTTCCTGACCAGCCAGGCCAGCGGCACCCCCGTCATCGGTGGCGCCTGGGACGGCGCGCAGGAGTGGTCGGCCACCGACGACAACCTGTTCAACTCCGGCTTCGTCCCCGACTACGACACCGTGTACACCGGCGCGGGCCAGTTCCTCGCCGACCAGGGCGCGACCAGGGTCGCCGGCATCGCCTACGTGAGCCCGAGCTCGCAGGCCGGCCTCGAGAGCGGCTTCGCCTCCATCGAGGCGGCCGGCCTGGAGCGCGGCTACGTGAACAACAGCGTGCAGTTCGGCAGCACCGACGTCGGCCCGCTGGTGCTCGGCATCCTGGAGTCCGGCGACGACGCGGTCTACACGACCATCAACTTCGACACCTCGCTGGCCCTGGTCGCCGGGCTCAAGCAGGCCGGCTGGACGGGCGAGACGTTCATCTCCCCGACCGGGTACGGCGCCGACCTGCTCGCCTCCGCCCCCGCCGTCGAGATCGGCCAGGGCGTCATCTTCTCCAACGCCTTCACCCCGGTCGAGAACGACACCGAGGCCACGCGGGCGCTGAGCGAGGCCCTGCAGGCCGAGGGCAACGAGTCGGGCATCCCCGGCTTCTACGAGAGCCAGGGCTGGTTCGGCGCCGACCTCCTGCTCTACGGCCTGGAGCAGGCCGGGTGCGACGCCACCCAGGAGGAGCTGATCTCCACCCTGCAGCAGACCGACGACTGGGACGCCGGCGGCCTCTACCCGCGCCCGATCCCGCAGAGCACGACGGAGTACGACGAGCAGTGCTCGTTCTACCTGCGGCTCGAGGGTGAGGGCTTCGTCCCGCTCAACGACGGAGAGCCCGTGTGCGGCGAGCCGATCAGCTGACTCGGCTGCGCTCCCCCGGACGGCCCGGCCGGCCCCTCGTGGACCGGCCGGGCCGTCCGCCCGCGCACGACCCGCCCCCGGCGCGGACGCGCGGTTCCCGTGGCAGAGCTGCCCCGTGGTGACGACCTTCGACAGGCCCGGTGAGGCGCCGGGCCGGACGGCGAGGTGAGTGACGTGGAGGGACTCCGGGAGCGCAAGCGCGCGCACGCGCGGGCCGCGACGGTCGAGGCCGCCCTCGGCCTCTTCGCCGAGCACGGCTACGAGCGGGTGACCGTCGCCGACATCTGTGCCGCCGCCGCGATCGCCCCGCGGACCTTCTTCCGCTACTTCCCGTCGAAGGTCGACGTCCTGGCCGCGCCGGTGCAGGACCTCGCCGACCGGCTGGTCGAGACGATCGAGGCGGCGCCGGCGGAGTGGGGGGACACCGAGGTGCTCCGGCGCGGCCTGCGCGAGGTCGGCGGGCGCATCGTCGCCCAGGACGGCCCGATGGCGCTGCTCTTCCGGTTGATCCGCTCCTCGGACGAGCTGCGCACCTCGCCGTGGATGTCCCTGGAGGACCACGAGCAGCGCCTCGCCACCATCCTCGCCGCCCGGCGGGGCCAGCCCGCCGGACCGGACTGGCGCACCCGTCTCGAGGTCGCCTGCCTGCTGGCCGCCTTCCGGGTCTGGTTGCACGACTTCGCCGAGGAGCGCAGCCCCGATCCGCTCGAGCACCTCGACGAGGTGCTCGCCCACCGCTGACCGCCGCCTAGCCGGACACCTGTCGGGGCCGGCTGCCGCGTCGTGCGGACGCGGCCCGCGCGATGCACTCCTCGGCGAAGGCCAGCGCACGCAGGTGGTAGGCGCGCGCCGTCCAGCCGAGGCTGATGTTGTGGCCTGCGGCGCCCGCGATCGCCGTCTGCACCACCGGCGCAGCGGCGAACAGGGCCGCCACCTCGGCGAGCGCCGCGGGACCCGGCGTCCACCACGTCTCGTGCTCGGCCAGCACGTACCGGGTCGGCACGCGGACCCGGGCGGCCAGCCGGGGCAGTTCCCCGGCCCAGCCGGCCAGATCGGTGCCCTCGCTGACCGGACCGACCGTCGCCGGGCGGACGGCACGGCGGCTGCCCGGCGGGTAGAGCTCCTCGTGCCCCCAGATCAACCGGCCCGGCGACGACCCGCCCAGCCGGCCGTCCCCGGCCGCGGTCGCCTCGCGCACGGCCGGGGAGACGTGGAGCCCGGTACCGGAGAACTCCAGCCCGAGCAGGCCGCTCCCGCGCGGGTCGGCCGCCATCCGGATCGCGGAGAGGCACCCCATCGAGTGCGCCAGGAGGAACACCCCCGCGCCGCGGTCGCGGCCGGCGAGCGCGGCGTCCAGCACCGCGAACAGCAGGTCGGTCCGCTGCTCGGGGGGCAGGGCCGCGGCGCCGTCGCCGGGCAGGTAGCCGGGCCGGTCGGGGGCGACCACGGTGAAGCCCAGCGCCGGGGCCAGCCGCAGCAGCGACAGGGACGGCTCGAGCGGGTGGTCGAAGTACTCCTTGCCGGAGGCGCCGCCGTGCAGCGCGAGGACCACACCGCGCGGGCGCACCGCGGGCGCGACGAGGACCGACACCGGCGTACCGAGGACGTGGGGGCGCAGCAGCTCGGGCACCACGTCCTCCGGCGTCCCGGTCACGCCCACACCGCCCCGACCGCGGCCGCCACGGCGCGGGACTGCGCCCGCCCGGCGCGGGCGGACGGAGCGCGGGTGCGCGGGTCGAGCGGGTCGTCGCCGAAGGCCGCGCGGGAGGCGTCGTCGGCGAGCACGACGTGCACGGCGCCGTGCCGGCGGACCGCCTCGAGCTCCGCGGCCAGGCCCGGGCCGAGCGGGCCCACGGCCGAGCCGTCCACCGGCGCGAGGACGACCACCCGGGCGCAGCCGGCGGCGAGGTCGGCGTTGGTGGCCGAGCGCATGCCGCCGTCCATGTACCGCGCCCCGGCGACCGTGATGGGCGGCCACAGGCCCGGGACGGCGCAGCTGGCGGTGACCGCGTGGAGCAGCGGGACTCCCGACGACGCGTCGAAGGTGGTCATGGCGCCGTCCGCGGTGTCCACGGCGGTCACCACGAGCCGCCCGGCCGGCCAGTCCGCGTCCCCGATCCGCGAGCGGACCGCGTCGAGGCGGTCGCCCTCGGGGACGGTGTCGGCGGCCAGGGCGAACCCGCCCACCCGCGCCCGCGCCTCCTGCTCCCCACCGGCACCGGCCAGGGCCGCACCGATCGCACCCATCAGGAGGACCGGGTCGAAGCCGACGGCCGGTTCCCCGGGCGGCACGGGCAGCAGCTGGTCGGCGTAGAGCTCCTCGAGGTCCCGCCCGCTGCCCAGCAGCGCGCCGACGACCGACCCGGCCGAGGTACCGACGACGAGGTCGGCGTCGCGCAGGTCGATCCCGGCCGCGGCGAGCCCGGCCAGCACGCCGACCTCCCACGCCACCCCGGCGATGCCGCCCCCGCCGAGCACCAGCGCCCGCGCTCCCGTGCTGCCTCCGGCCATGCCCGTGGTCCTCCCGGCGTCCGCGGCTCCGGTAGCCGGCCGGCCGCCACGCTAGGGCACCGGCGGCTCAGCCGTGGCGGTCGACGAACGCCGCCAGCATCCGGCCCGGCTCGGTGACCACCGCGGTGGAGATGCGCGCGACGAGCTCCTCGAGCTCGGCCGGCGGGAAGTAGCCCGCGTGCTGGTAGACCCGGGCCCGGGTCACGATGCCCGCGACGTCGAGCTCCGGGTGGAACTGCGTGGCGTACACGTTGCGGCCCACCCGGAACATCTGCACCGGGCAGGCCGGCGAGGCGGCCAGCAGCACCGCCGACGGCGGCAGCACCCGGCAGGCCTCCTTGTGCCCGACGAGCGCGTCGAACACCTCCGGCATCCCGGCCAGCACGGGATCGGCGCGGCCGGCCGCGGTCAGGGTGACCGGCACGCACGACACGGGCTCGCCGTACGTGCGGTCGACCACCCCGCCCTGGTGCACGCCGAGGGTCCCGATGCCGTAGCAGGCCCCGAAGAACGGTTTGTCGGCCGGCACGACCCGGTCCAGCAGGGCGGCGAGCTCTGCCTCGACCCGCCGCTGCACCGGCGACTTCTCCGGCTCCGGGTCGCTGGAGGTGAAGGGGCTGCCCCCGACGAGCACGCCCGCGTAGTCGTCGAGGTCCAGGTCGGGCATGGGCGCGGACTCCAGGCGCACCCGCCGGAGCCGGGCCTCCGGCAGGCCGGTGACGCGCAGGAAGGCGGCGTACTCGTCGTCGGCCGCGGCGTCCTCGGCGCGCGTGGCCAGCAGGACGAAGGGCCGGCGCACGGCAGCGATGCTAGAGCCGCGCTCCCCCGGGTCGGCGCCGGGATCAGGCCGGGACGGCGAGGACGTCGTCGACCTGGGCCAGGGCCGCGGTCAGCCCCTCGACGACGCCCATGTCGAGCACCTGCTGCATCTGCTCCCGGGAGGCGAACCGCGAGCGCACGGTCATCCGTGTGCCGCCTGCGACGGGCTCGAGGTCCACCCGTGCCCGGGTCACCGGCATGTCCTCCGCCGGCTCGCCGTCCGGCCCGGTGAAGCCGTCGTCGAACTCCAGCGAGCGGGGCTCGTCGAGAGCGGTGAAGCGCCACCAGCCCCCCGCCGCCGTCCCGTCCGGGCCGGTCATCGCGTAGCGGGACTCCCCGCCGACGACGACGTCGTGGCGGGTGAACCGGGCCGGCCAGGACGGCGGCCCCCACCAGCGCTCCAGCTGCCGCGGGTCGGTCCAGACCTGCCAGACCCGCTCCGGCGGCGCGGCCAGCTGCGTCACCACGATCAGGGTCAGGCTGTCGAGGTCGGTGGTGGTGTCGACGACGGTCATGCGGTCCCTCCCGGGTCCTCCGCGAGCAGGTCCTCGATCCGGCGGATCCGGCCGCGCCAGACCTGCTCGAGCTCTCCGAGCAGCCGGGCGGCCGACCGGACGGTGCCCACCTCGCCGTGCACGAGCTGCTCGCGGCCCCGGCGTTCCTTGCTGACCAGCCCGGCCCGCTCGAGCACGGCGACGTGCTTCTGCACCGCGGCGAAGCTCATCGGGTACGCCCGGGCGAGCTCCGACACCGACGCCGGCGCGGCGAGGACGCGCGTCACGATGTCCCGCCGGGTGGCGTCGGCGAGCGCGGCGAACAGCCGGTCGGCCGCCGGAGCTGCCGGCTGATCTACAACCACAGGGTTGTACGTCATGCCGCCCGGTGGCCGCTGTCCACCCGTTCCCGCTCCGGTGACCCGGAGCCCGCACCGGGGGTGCCCGCCGTCGGTGCCCCGGGGCGGTCCTGGACACCCGGGGAGCGGGCCGCGCTGACGTACCCTGCCTGCGGTCCCCTGCCGGAGCGGCGCGAGGACGGAGGGGAGCCCAGGTGAGCGCACCGGCCTCGGACGAGGGCCCGGGCTGGCTGACCGAGCTGCTCGCCCGGGTGATCGACGAGCTGGACGCGGCTCCCGGCGGATCCGCCACGTGGCGCACCCGGCACCCGGTCACCGGGGAGCCGGTCACCGTGACCGTCGATCTCGCCGGCGGACGGGGCGACCTGCGGGGTGCCGACGCCGACGCGGCGGCCGACCGGGCCTCCGGGGTCGCCGCCACGGCGCTCGACGCGCTCGCCGGCAGCCTCGACGTCGTCGAGGCCGCCGGCCAGCTGGCCCGGCTCGTCGTCCCCGGCCTGGCCGACTGGGCCACCGTCACCGTGCTCGGCGAGGACGGCGCTGCGGACCGGTCGGCCCTGGCCCACTCCGACCCGGCACGGCTGGCCGACGTCGACACCTACATCTCCCGCCGGGTGACCGCCCCGCGCGACCAGGCGTCGGTGACCGCCGCCCTGCGCTCGGGCGAACCCGTGCAGCTCGACCGGATCGGCGCCGACCTGGGCCCGGAGCGGCAGCCCGACCCGGAGGTGCGGGCGGCCTGGCGGCGGCTGGACCCCACCTCCTCGCTGTTCGTCCCGCTGCAGGCGCGCGGCTCGGCCTTCGGGGTGCTGTCGCTGGTCAACTGCGGGGACCGGCCGGCGCACGGGCCGGCGGAGATCGCCGCGGCGGTGCGCCTGGCCCGCCGCGCCGCCCTGGCGCTGGACAACGCCCGGCTCTTCGAGCGGCAGCTGCAGGTGGCCGAGACGTTGCAGCACAGCCTGCTCACCCCGCCGCCGCAGCCCGCCGGGCTGTCGATCGCCGTGCGCTACCGGCCGGCCAGCTCCCACGCCCTGGTCGGCGGCGACTGGTACGACGCCGTCGAGCAGCCCGACGGGGCGACGCTGCTGGTCATCGGCGACGTCGCCGGGCACAACGTGGAGGCCGCGTCGGCGATGGCCCAGCTGCGCAGCGCCGTCCGGACCCTGGCCTACGACCGGCCGGACAGCCCCGCGCGCACCCTCGCGCGCGTCGACCGGGTGCTCACCGGCCTGCACGTGGGCACGCTGGCCACCGCCCTGGTCGCGCGGCTGGAGGCGCCGGGCTCCGACGGGAGCCGCCTGCTGCGCTGGTCGTCGGCCGGGCACCTGCCCCCGCTCCTGCTGTCCCCGGACGGCGGCACCCGGCTGCTCGAGGCGCCGCCGGACCGGCTGCTCGGGTTCGGGGAGCCGGCGCAGCGGACCGATCACGAGACGACGGTGCGCCCGGGCGACACGGTCCTGCTCTGCACCGACGGGCTGGTCGAGGCCGGCCGGGTGGACATCGACGCGGGCCTGGACCGGCTGTCGGCGGCGGTCGCCGACCTGGCCGGCCTGGACCCGGGGGCGCTGTGCGACCGGCTGCTGTCCCGGCTGGTCCCCGACCGCGCGGAGGACGACGTCGCCGTCCTCGCCGTCCGCTGCCTGCCGCCCGGGGCGACCGGGCCGTGACCGCGCCGCGCTGGTGACGTCCGACCCTCCCGCCGCGCGCGACCGCGGGCGCCGCGACCGTCAGCCGGCGATGCGGCGGCACTCCGGGCACCGGGCACCCTCGCCGACCCGCTGCCAGGCCAGGTCGGCCAGCGCCGTGACCAGCTCGCCGCACTCGGCCGCGGCCAGGCCGTCGACCACCGGGCGCGACACCGCGTGCGCGCGGCCGACGACCCGGTCGGCGTCGGCGGCGCCCTGGCCCGGCCGGCCCGGGACGGCGGTGGGCGTGCCCACCACGTAGAGATCGGCACCCATGCGCGCACGATGCACGCCGCCCGGAACGGCCCGGTGACGGCCGGGTGGCGCGCGGGTGTCGGCGGAGCGGACGTCCGGCGGCGCGCCACGGGCGGACGGGACTACCGCGACCGGGGTACGGCGGGGACCCTGGAGGTGCACGGGGGACGGCTCTCCCGGAGGTGCGGCATGACACTGACCACCCCTTCCCCGGCCGGCGCCCCGGCGGTCGCGGGCGCCCAGGCCCCGCCGGCCGTCGTGGCCGGCAGCGACGGGAGCCCGTGCGCCCTGGAGGCGGTGCGCTGGGCGACGGCCGAGGCCGCACGCCGGGGCGCACCGCTGCGGATCGTGCAGGCGGCGCCGCACCTGCGGGCCGCGGCGCCCGCCGGCGTACCGGACCTGCGCGCCGCACGGCGGCTGACCGGTGCCGCCTACACCCTCGCCCGGCACACCGACCCCGCCGTCGTGACGACCACCGAGGTGGTGCCCGACGCGCCGGTCCCGACCCTGCTGCGCGCCGCGGAGGACGCACAGCTGGTCGTGCTCGGGATCTCGACGACCGGCGTCATCGACGAGCTGGTGCTCGCCCCGGTCGCGCAGCGGGTGGTCGCCCGCAGCCCGCGGCCGGTCGTCGTCGTCCCGCGCCCCCGGCCGGCCCCCGAGCCGGACCTGCCGCTGGTGGCCGTCCTCGGGCTCGGCGAACCGGCGGACGACGAGCCGGTGGCGACCGACGCCGCCGCGGCGGCCGTGCGCCTCGCCCGGCCGCTGACGGTGCTCCACGCGGGAGTCGACCGGCCGGGCTGGACCGCCGATCCCGACGCCTGGGCGACCCGGTTCCCCGACCTCGACACCCGGCACGCCCCGCTCCCGGGGATCACCGGCAGCCGGCTGGTCGCCGCCGCCTGCCCGACGCCCCTGCTGGTGCTCACCGCCGGCCACGGCGGGCTGCTGCACCGTCCGCTCGACGGCCTGCACCGCTGGCTGCTGCGCCACTGCACGTCCCCGATGCAGCTCGTCCCCGCCCCGTCGCGGCCTCCGGAGCGCACGCCGCGGGAGGAGGTCGCCGCCGGCTGACCGGGCGGCCACCCTCGCCCTCGCGGAGCCCGGCGGCGCGACCGCCGTAGATTCGACGGCGTGAGCACCACCGCCCCTGCGCAGACCCGCGAGCTGGCGGAGGCGCTGCGCTCCGCCGGGCTGGCCGACGTCGACGACTCCGGCCTGGCCCGGGCGCTGTACTCCTCGGACGGATCGCTGTACCGGGTGCTGCCGCGGGCCGTGGTCCGCCCGCGGCACCCCGACGAGCTGGTCGCCACCCTGGAGGTCTGCCGGGAGCTCGGCGTGCCGCTGACCGCCCGCGGCGCCGGCACGTCGATCGCCGGGAACGCGGTCGGCCCGGGCGTCGTCGTCGACACCAGCCGGTACCTGCACCGGGTGCGCTCGATCGACGCCGAGGCCGGCACGGCGAGCATCGACCCCGGGGTCGTGCAGGCCGCGCTGCAGACCGCCGCGCGGCCGCACGGGCTGCGGTTCGGTCCGGACCCGAGCACGCACAACCGCTGCACGGTCGGCGGGATGATCGGCAACAACGCGTGCGGCTCGCGGGCCCTGGGCTACGGGCGGACGTCGGACAACGTCGTCGGCCTGGACGTGGTGACCGGCGGCGGGGAGCGGCTGGCCCTGGGCGCCGGAATGGCCATTCCGGCGGGGAGCCCGACGCTGGACCGGCTGCGCGAGCTGGTCGCCGGGGACCTCGCGGCGATCCGCACCGAACTGGGCCGCTTCGGCCGGCAGGTGTCGGGCTACTCGCTGGAGCACCTGCTCCCCGAGCGCGGCTTCGACGTCGCCCGGGCGCTGGTGGGCAGCGAGGGCACGCTGGCGCTGGTGCTGGGCGCGACCGTGCGGCTGGTCGCCGACGCGCCGTTCCGCGGGCTGGTCGTGCTGGGGTACCCGTCGATGGCCGAGGCGGCCGACGCGACCCCGGCGCTGCTGCCGCACGGGCCCACCGCCGTCGAGGGGCTGGACGAGCGGATCGTGCAGCGGCTGCGCGACGTGCCGGCCGCCGTCGTCCCGGAGCTGCCGCGCGGGAACGGCTGGCTGATCGTGGAGCTGACCGGCGACTCGGTCGCCGAGGTGCAGGCCAAGGGCCGCGGGGTGGTCGCCGCGGCCGGTGCGCTGGACACGATGGTGGTCACCGACGTCGCGCAGGCCGCGGCGATCTGGCGGATCCGGGAGGACGGCGCGGGGCTGGCCGCGCGCACCTCCGACGGGCGCCCGGCGCACGCCGGCTGGGAGGACGCCGCCGTCCCCGTCGAGCAGCTCGGCGGGTACCTGCGCGAGTTCGACGCGCTGCTCGCGGAGCACTCGCTCCAGGGCGTGCCGTACGGCCACTTCGGCGACGGCTGCGTGCACGTGCGGATCGACTTCCCGTTCGGTCGCGAGCCCGACCGCGGCCGCGGGGTCTACCGGGCGTTCGTCACCGACGCGGCGGCGCTGGTGGCCCGGCACGGCGGGTCGATCTCCGGCGAGCACGGCGACGGCCGGGCGCGCGGCGAACTGCTGGCCTCCATGTACTCGTCGAAGGTCATCGGCCTGTTCGAGCGCGTCAAGGCGGCCTTCGACCCCGACGACGTCCTCAACCCCGGCGTGCTGGTGCGCCCGGCGCCGGTCGACGCCGGCATCCGGGTGACCGCCGCGCCGCGGCTGACCGCCGGACTGGCCTTCGCCTACCCGCACGACGGCGGCGACCTGTCCAACGCCGTGCACCGCTGCACCGGCGTGGGCAAGTGCCGCGCCGACCTGACGGCCTCCGGCGGGGTCATGTGCCCCTCGTTCGTGGCCACGCGCGAGGAGAAGGACAGCACCCGCGGCCGCGCCCGGGTGCTGCAGGAGATGATCGCCCCCGGCGGGCCGGTCACCGACTGGCGCTCGCCGGAGGTGCACCAGGCGCTGGATCTCTGCCTGTCGTGCAAGGGCTGCGCGCGCGACTGCCCCACCGGCGTCGACATGGCCACCTACAAGGCCGAGGTGCTGCACCAGACCTACCGCCGCCGCATCCGGCCGCGCTCGCACTACGTCCTGGGCCGGCTGCCGTTCTGGTCGGACCTGGCCGCGCGGACCCCGAGGCTGGCCAACGCGGTGATGAGCTCCCGCCTGGGTGGGCGGCTGGCGAAGTGGACCGCCGGGGTCGACCAGCGCCGCTCGCTGCCGGCGTTCTCGCCGCGGACGTTCCGCGCCGACTGGGCGGTCCGCCGGGCCGCCACGCACGACGGAGCACCCGTCGCGCTGTGGGTCGACTCCTTCACCGACCACTTCGCCCCGGAGGTGGCGCACGCCGCGGTCGCGGTGCTGGAGGGCGCCGGCTACCGGGTGCAGGTGCCCGGTGCCGACACCTGCTGCGGGCTGACCTGGATCACCACCGGCCAGCTGGACGCGGCGCGCAGGACCGTGGGCGCGACCGTCGCCGCGCTCGCCCCGCTCGCCCGCGCGGGCGTGCCGATCGTGGGCCTGGAACCCTCCTGCACCGCGGTGCTGCGCGGCGAGGCGAAGGACCTGGTGCCGGGGGCGGACGCCGACGCGGTCGCGGGCGCCACCCGGACGCTGGCCGAGCTGCTGCGCGACACCCCCGGCTGGGAGGCGCCGGACCTCAGCGGCCTGCCGGTCGTGGCCCAGCCGCACTGCCACCACCACGCCACCATGGGGTGGACGACGGACGAGACGCTGCTGCGCGACGCGGGCGCACAGGTGCAGCGGATGGGCGGTTGCTGCGGACTGGCCGGCAACTGGGGCGTGGAGAAGGGCCACCACGACGTGTCGGTCGCGATCGCCGGGCACCAGCTGCTGCCGGCGGTGCAGGCGCTGCCGGCCGGCGGCGTCGTCCTGGCCGACGGCTTCTCCTGCCGCACCCAGCTCGACGACCTCGCCGGCCGGCGTGGCCTGCACCTGGCCGAGCTGCTCGCCCAGCGCCTCCCGAGCCGCCGCGGCTGAGTTCCGGGAAGCGCCGAGCCGGGGAACTCAGCCGCGCACGACGCGGACCAGCCGGCGGGCGCCGAGCCAGGCGACCACCGCGCCTGCCACCCACGGCCCGGCGACGAGGACCGGGTCGAGCGGCTGGTGGCGGACGTCGACCCGCCCGCGGCGGGAGGCGACCGGGTGCGCCGAGAACTCGGCCAGCACACCGGTCTCGGTGATCGGGTTGTCCGGCCGGAGGGTGGCGAGGGAGCGCAGGTGCGCGCCGGCCGCCTCGACCCGGTCGCCGGCGATCAGCAGCAGCCAGTGCGCGAGGCGGGCCTCGCTGAAGCGGGCGTAGGCGAGGCGGCGGATCGCCCCGGACATCCCGTGCAGCGGCTGCGCCGTCCCGAAGACCGGGGTGACGGAGGCGTGCTCGATGGAGTGCTCGCGCGGTCCGTGCCGCTCGGGCTGCTGGTCGGGGACCTCCCAGTGGGCGCCGGAGGAGTCCTCCTGCCACTGCAGCTTGGGCACCGAGGGCCGGTCGGCGGGGTCGAGGTCGACGCCCCAGTACGGGATGCGGGCGCGGAGCTGCTCCGTGGTCTCGGGCAGCGGTGGCTTCTGCGGGGTGTAGGCCATGGTCGCTCTCCTCGCTCAGGCCGCGCCGGGCACGACGAGGGGCTTGATGCACCCGTCGAGCTTGGCGGAGAAGACGTGGTACCCCTCGGCGACGTGTTCGAGCGGGAACCGGTGGGTGACCAGCTCGTGCGGGGTGAGGTGCCCGTTGCGGACGTGCTCGAACAGCCGCGGCCACTGCCGCTTCACCGGGGTCTGGTTCATCCGCAGGGTCAGCCCCTTGTTGAGGGCGTCGCCGAACTTCACCATGGTCGGGACCGGGCCGTAGGCGCCGACGACCGAGACGGTGCCGCCCTTGCGCGCCGAGTCGATCGCCCAGTTCAGCGCGATCGGCGAGCCGCCCTGCAGCTTGAGCTTCACGCCGGTCAGGTGCATGAGGAGGTTGCCGTCGGCCTCGGCGCCAACCGCGTCGATGACGACGTCGGCGCCGAGGTGGCCGGTCGTCCGCTTCATCTCCACGACGATGTCGTCGTGCTCCGCGAAGTTGAACGTCTCCGCGTGCGCCCAGCTGCGGGCGACCTCGAGCCGGTACTCGAGGTGATCGACGACGATGACCCGGCCCGCGCCCATCAACCAGGCGGACCGGGCGGCGACCAGGCCCACGATGCCGGCCCCGAAGACCACGACGACGTCGCCCTCGACGATGTCGCCGAGCTGGGCGCCGAAGTACCCGGTGGGGACGGCGTCGGTGAGCAGGACGGCGTCCTCGTCGCTCATCCAGTCGGGGATCCTCGCCGGGCCGACGTCGGCGAAGGGCACGCGGACGTACTCGGCCTGCCCCCCGTCGTAGCCGCCGGTGGTGTGCGAGTAGCCGTAGATGCCGCCGACCGCCGTCGCGCTGGCGTTGACGTTGTGGCAGTTGGAGTACAGGCCGCGGGCGCAGAACCAGCACGTGCCGCAGAAGATGTTGAACGGCACCATGACGCGGTCACCCACCTGCAGGTTCTGCACGGAGGGCCCGACCTGGTCGACGACGCCGATGAACTCGTGGCCGAACGTGTGCCCGATCCGGGTGTCCGGCATCAGCCCGTGGTACAGGTGCAGGTCCGAACCGCAGATCGCGGCCAGGGTGACCCGCACGATGGCGTCGTTGGGGTGCTCGATCGCCGGGACGTCCTTCTCCTCGACGCGGAGCTTGTACGGACCCCGGTACACCGTCGCTCGCATGGGTGCAGGCCCCTCCTCTGACCGCGGGACCTCCCCCGGCCGTCGTGCCCACCGGCGTTGCTGACCGGCGTGCCCCGACCCTGCGCCGACGGGCCCGCTGCTGCCACTCGAGGGTCAGCTCCCGGCGAGGACCCCGGCCAGCCGGAGCCGGTCGGCGTCAGCTCGGTCGACCCGCAGCGCGCCCTCGCCGGCCGCCTCGAGGAGCCCCGGCCAGCGGGTCGCGTGCCGCTCCATCGCGCGGCGCGACAGGGAGCGGCCTCGCGCGGTCTGGCCGACCTGGGCCTGCTCGGCCGGGACGTCGAGGAGCACCACCCGGATGGTGCGGCCGGCATCGCGGGCGGCCCCGAGGACGGCGGTGCGCCAGCGCGGGCTCGTCCACGGGTCGGTGAGGACGACGACGGGCACCTGACCGGCCACCGTGCGGAGCACCCGCCGGCGGTGGACGAGGTGCACCGCCGGCCGCACCAGCCGGTAGGGCACCCGCGCCCCCGCCCGCCGCAGCCACGCCGCGACGTCCTCGGAGTCGAGTCCGACGACGTGCGGGCCGGCGTGGTCCCGGCGCGCGTCGGCGAGCCAGCGGCGCAGCAGGGTCGTCTTGCCGCTCCCGGGCAGCCCGCCCACGACCACCAGCACTCCCCCGGTCCGCGGCGCGCGCGGTGGCAGCAGCCCGACCGCACCCGGCGTCGTCCCGTCGGTCATGCCGGCTCCTCCCGCCCGTGCACTCGACGGTCCACGCAGACCTCGCGACCCGGCCAGGAGCCACCTGGACGTGAGCTGTGAGCGGATTCCGCGACCGCGGGCGACCCCGCCACCTGCCGATGACCACCGCACGTGGCGTGGGCGGCGGCGCGCGCGGGCGCGCAGCGACCCACCCCCGGTCGGCGCCGAGATGCACAGCCCCGTCCCGGGCCGGTTCCAGGGAGCGCACAGGAACGCCCCCGAACCTCCCGGGTGGAGGGCCGGACGCACCGGCCGACAGGAGGACATCGTGCGCAGAAGACTGATCGTCGCCGGAGCCGCCGGGGCACTGGCCCTGGCCGGCCTCGGCGTCGCCGTACCCGCACTGGCCGACGGCGGCCCCGCCACGGAGACCGGGACCGCAGCGGAGGACCGCATCCGCGACGCCCTCGCCGACCTGGTCGAGGACGGCTCCCTCACCCAGGAGCAGGCCGACGAGGTGGCCACGGCCCTGACCGATGCGGGCTTCGGCGGCCACCACGGCGGGCACGGCGGTCCGGGCTCCGTCCGCCCGGGCCTGTCGACCGCGGCGGAGACCCTCGGCATGACCGAGGCAGAGCTGCGGGAGGCGCTCCGGGCCGACGACGCCTCGCTCGCGACCGTCGCCGAGGCGCAGGGCGTCGACGTCCGGACGCTGGTCGACGCGCTCGTCGCCGAGGCCACCGAGCGGATCGAGCAGGCCGTCACCGACGGCCACCTGACCCGCGAGGAGGCCGACGAGCGGCTGGCCGACCTGGAGGAGCGGATCACCGAGCGGGTCACCAGCAGCGACGGCCCCGGCGGCGCCGGCGGCCCCCGCGACGGTCACGGCCACGGCGGTCCGAGCGGCGACAGCGACGGCGACTGACCGCCGTCACCGCCCGGCCCCCAGCGGCGCCACCTCCCCGGGGGTGGCGCCACTCCTGCATCCGGCCCGGCCCGCGGACGCCGTCCCGACCACGGCCGCGGCGTTGGCCAGCACGACGACGGCGATGCCGACCCACACGTGCACGGGCAGGAACTGGCCGAGCAGCACCATCCCGACCAGCGCGGCCAGCACCGGGTGGGCGCTCATCGCCACCCCGAAGGCGCGCGCGGGCACGTACCGCAGGGCGACGAGATCGGCCGCGTACGGCACCGCGGAGGAGAGCACCCCCGCTGCCACCGCCGCCAGCAGCGGAGCACCGGTCAGCCGGTCCTGCGCGGCCAGGACGACGAGCACCGGCAGGTACCCGACCGCGCACAGCGCCGAGGCGACCGCCGGCGCCTGCAGCCCCGGCAGCCGCGCTCCGGCGAGCCGGTTGAGCAGGATGTAGGCCGCCCAGCAGCAGCCCGCGACGGCGCCGATCACCAGACCGGCGACGTCGCTGGCCGGTCCCGGCAGCACGAGCACGTACACGCCGGCGGCGGCGACCAGCGCGATGAGCAGGTCGCGCCGGGTGCGGGAGCCGGCCAGCGCGACCCCGAGCGGGCCGAGGAACTCCAGGGTCACCGCGAGGCCGAGCCCCACCCGGTCGATCGCCGTGTACAGCGACAGGTTCATCGTCGCGAAGACCAGCGCCAGCAGCAGCACCGGCCACCACTGCGACCACCTCAGCCGGCGCACCGGCGGCCGGGCCAGCGGGAGCAGCACCGCCGCGGCGACCCACTGCCGCACCGCCACCACCCCGGGCGGGCCGACGGCGTCGAAGGCGTGCGCGCCGACCGCCGCGCCGACCTGGTTGCTCAGCGCGCTGCCGGCCATCGTCGCGAGGCCGCGCAGCCGCCGTCCCCGGGTCGCGTCGCGGAACACCCGGCCGAGTCTGGGCACGCGCCGACCGGAGGGGAAATGCCGATCCCGTCCCCGGCGATACGGTCGGCGTATGGAACCGGAGGTGCGGCAGCTGCGCGTCCTGCTGGCGGTCGTCGACGCCGGCACCTTCACCGCGGCGGCCGCCGCCCTGCACACCACCCAGGCCTCGGTCTCGCGCACGGTCGCGTCCCTGGAGCGCGGGCTGGGCGTCCGCGTGCTGCACCGCACCACGCGGCGGACCGCGCTCACCCCGGCCGGCACCCGGGTCATCGCCCACGCCCGCCGGGTCCTCACCGAGGTCGAGGCGCTGCGCCGGGCGGCCCGCGAGGCCCGCACCGAGCTGCGGGTCGGCTACCCGTGGGCGGCGCTGGGGCGGCACACCACCCCCGTGCAGCGCGCCTGGGCGGCCGCGCACCCCGGCTCCTCGCTCGTCTTCGTCCAGTCGAACACCCCCACGGCCGGGCTGACCGAGGGGACGGCCGACGTCGCCGTCCTCCGCCGCGCCGTCCGCGACCCGCGGCTGGACACCGCCGTGCTCGGCACCGAGCGGCGCTCGGCCGCCCTGGCGGCCGACGACCCGTTCGCCCGCCGCCGCAGCGTCCGGCTGGCCGAGCTCGCCGAGCGCACCGTGGCCGTCGACGGTCTCACCGGGACGACGACCGAGCAGCTGTGGGCACCGGCGGCCGGCCCGGCCACCCGCACGGTCCGCGGCGTGGACGACTGGCTCACCGCGATCGCCGCCGGCGACGCCGTCGGCATCACCACCGAGGCCACCGCGGCGCAGCACCGCCGCCCCGGCGTGGTCTACCGCCCGGTCCGCGACGCCCCGCCGGTGGAGGTGCGCCTGGCGTGGTGGGCGGCCGCTCCTCCGCCGGCACTCGAGCCCTTCCTCGCCCTGGTCCGCGAGCGGTACGCCGGATGAGCACCACTCCGGGACGCGCCCGCCATTGACGGATGACAGTAACGATGTATCGTTACTGTCATCCGATACAACAGGGAGGACTCCCATGCACTCCATCCGAGGACGCGCCGGGCATCCCGGCCCGCACTTCCACCACCCCCGCCCCGGCCGGCCCCCGTTCGGCGAAGGCCCTCCGTTCCGCGGCGGCCCGCACCACGGCGGGCGGGGCCGTCGCCCGCGCGGTGACGTCCGCACCGCGGTCCTGCTCCTGCTGGCCGACCGGCCCATGCACGGCTACCAGCTGATGCAGGCGATCGGCGAGCGCAGCGGCGGCCGCTGGACGCCGAGCCCCGGCGCCATCTACCCGACCATCAGCCAGCTCGAGGACGAGGGGCTGGTCACGGTCACCGCCGATGCCGGCCGCAAGCTGGTGACCCTCACCGAGGCCGGCCGGGCGCACGTCGAGGAGGTGCGCCGCACGGCGGCGGACCCCTTCGCCGGCGACCAGGCCGCGGGCGCCGGGCCCGACCTGCGCGGCCTGGTGACGGGGCTGCACGGCGCGGTCAAGGAGGTCGCCCGCACCGGCAGCGAGGCGCAGCGCGCCGAGGCGGCGACGATCCTGGCCGAGGCACGCCGGTCGCTGTACCTGCTGCTGGCCGACGGCCCGCAGGCCCCGGCCGACGGGGGTGCCGGGTGAGCGCCGGCCGGCGGCACGGCTGACCGGCCCGCTCAGTCCTCGATGACGTCGAGCCCCTGGGCGCGCAGCCGCGCCAGGCTGTCGAGCATCCCCCGCACGGTCTCCGGGTCGTGCCCCTGCCAGTCCGCCAGCTCGCCGACGACCCGCAGCGGGAACCGGGAGCGGTAGGACCGGGTGGGGTTGCCGGGGAACCGCTTGTCGGTCACGTTCGGGTCGTCCTCGAACGGGCCCGTGGGCTCGACGACGTAGACCCGGCCCCGGTCCGCGTCCCCGGCCAGCGCCGCGGCCAGCTGCGCGCCCCAGGCGGCGGTCTCGACCAGGGTCGTGAAGTAGACGTGGTTCGAGACGCGGCCGGCCTGGAAGTTCGATCCCCGGCCGGGGACCAGCTCGTCACCGATCGTGAGCGCGGCCCGCGTCCCGTGGAGGAAGGGCCCCTCGACGGAGCCGCAGGAGTCGACGGTGACGGGGACGCGCGCGCCGCCGTCCCCGCTCACCGCCGCGCCAGCACCCGGTCGAGGAAAGCGGTCACGTCGGCCAGGACCTCCTCGGCGTTGGTCTCGTTGAAGACCTCGTGCTGCGCGCCGGGGTAGATCCGCTCCTCGTGCCGGCCGCCGCCCAGGTGGACGATGCCGGAGCGGCTCCCGTCCACCGGCACCAGCCGGTCGTCCTCGCCGTGCACCCACAGCAGCGGCAGGTCCCCGAGGTCGGGTCCGGCGTCGATCGCCGCGAGCGCCCGCTGCCAGGCCTCGAGCATCGGCCGCTTGAACGGCCCGTGCCAGACCAGCGGGTCGGCCTCGTAGGCCTTCCCCACCGCCGGGTCGCGGGACAGCGTCGAGCTGTCCAGCGGGACGTCGGGGATCTCCGGGAGGCCGAGCAGCACCTCGACGGTGGCGAACTCGCCGACGACCGGTCCGGACAGCACCAGCGCGGCCAGCGTGTCGCCGTGGCGCTGCGCGTAGCGCGCCGCGATCAACCCGCCCATCGAGTGCCCGACGAGGACGACGGGCAGACCCGGGTGCTCCTGCCTGGCCCGCTCGTCCACGGCGTGCAGGTCGTCGACCACGGCCTCGACGTCGGTGAACAGCACCCGCTCGCCCTCGCTGCGGCCGTGGCCCCTGTGGTCGACGGCGTACACCACCGCGCCGTGCGCGACGAGCGCGTCGGCCACGTGCCCGTACCGGCCGATGTGCTCGCCGTAACCGTGCGACAGCAGGGCGACGAACCGCGCGTCGCCGTCCCCCTCCCACGTGCGGGCGGCGAGCTGCCCCGCCGATCCGTCGAGCGTCCAGTCGCGGGACGTGGTCACGTGCACCTCCTCGTGCGGCCGCACCCGCGGCCGGCCCCCATCCTGGCCGAGGTGGTCACGGTCCGCCTCAGGTCGGCACGACCCGGTGGGGTCGCCCACCCGTGCGCGGCGGGGAGCCCGGTCGTTCCTTCGCTAGCCTCGTGCCATGACCGCGGTGTCGGGTGCGGCCCCGGGCGCGAAGAGCCGCGACGCTCGCCTCGCGCCCCTGATCACGACGCTGCTGGCCCTGTACGCGCGGCCCGAGGGCAACTGGCTGTCCGTGGCCTCGCTGATCTCCCTCATGGCCGAGGTCGGCGCCGACCCGCAGGCGGTCCGGTCGTCGATCTCCCGGCTGAAGCGCCGCGGCGTCGTCCTGGGCGAGCGCAACCGGGGAGCGGCCGGGTACACCCTGGCCGGCGAGACCCTGGAGGTCCTGGCCGAGGGTGACGTCCGGATCTTCGAGCGCCGCCGCGCCCGGGTCGAGGACGGCTGGCTCGTGGTGGTGTTCTCCGTGCCGGAGTCCGAGCGGGAGAAGCGGCACGCCCTGCGCACCGGCCTCACCCGGCTGGGCTTCGGCACGGCCGCACCGGGGGTGTGGGTGGCGCCGGGCAACCTCGAGTCCGAGACGCGGCACACCCTCGAGCGCCGGCACCTGACCGGCTACGTCGACATGTTCCGCGGCGAGTACCTCGCCTTCGGCGACCCGCGCACCAAGGTGCGCGAGTGGTGGCCGCTCGACGAGTTGACCGGGCTCTACGCCGAGTTCCTCGACCGCTACCGGCCGGTCCTGGACCGGGTCGCGTCGAGCACCGACCCGCGGGAGGCCTTCGCCACCTACCTGCCGATGCTCACCCACTGGCGCCGCCTGCCCTACCGCGACCCCGGGCTGCCGCTGCCGGTGCTCCCGCCGGAATGGGCCGGGGAGTCGGCGGGCGCGCTGTTCGACGAGCTGAACCAGGTCCTGGGACCGCTGGCGGACAAGCACGCCATGGCGGTCATCCACGGGGACGACGACACCGGCCCGGCGCCGCTCCGCCTCAGCCCGTGAGCGCCGTGCGCCAGGCGGGGGGCCAGGGCTGCGCCCGCCCGGAGAGGTCGGGCGCGTGGGCGACGACGAGGCTGCCGGAGGCAGCCCGCCCGCCCCGGTGGTCGGCGAGGTCCTCGCCCCACACCTCGAAGCTGAACGTCATCGACGTCCGCCCCATCCGCTCGACGACCAGTTCGCACACCACGGGCTGGTCGAACCAGAGCCGGCCCTCGTAGTCGATCTCGGTGCGCACCCGCGGGATGACCCCGAACCAGCCGGTGATCCCCCGCTCCCGCACCAGCAGCGCCTCGGCCGCCTCGACGAGCCGGATGATCGTGCTGTTGTGGTAGTGCCCGCTGGCATCGGTGTCCGACCACCCGATCCGCGTCCGGTAGGTGGCCGAGACGCGCGGGGTCTCCTCCTGGGCGCTCACGCGACGGGGGTCCGGGTGCGCTCCGGCCGCCAGCGCAGGTGCACCGGCCCGGCGTCCTCGTGGCGCAGCAGCGCCAGCCGGGGCGGGACCTTGTCGGTGCGCGAGGTCGGCGGCTTGCGCCGGCCGGCCACGAACGGGTCCGGCCACACCGCGCCCTCGCCGGTGTAGTCCTGCTCGGCGGCGGCGTGCAGCGTCCACTGCGGGTCGTAGAGGTGTGTCCGCCCGAGTGCGCAGAGGTCCGCACGGCCGGCCAGCAGGATCGAGTTGACGTCGTCGTGGCTGGAGATCGCGCCGACCGCGATGACCCTCGCCCCCGCGGGCGCGGCCACCACCTGGCGGATCCGGTCGGCGAAGGGCGTCTGGTACGACCGCCCGAAGGCCGGCTTCTCGTCCTTGGCGATCTGCCCCGACGAGACGTCGATGGCGGCCGCGCCGTGCTCGACGAAGGCTCGGGCGATCTCGACCGCGTCGTGCTCGGTGTTGCCGTCGGGCAGCCAGTCGCTGGCCGAGATGCGGACGGTCACCGGGATCGAGTCGGGGACGACGGCGCGCACGGCGTCGAAGACCTCGAGCGGGAAGCGCAGCCGGTTCTCCAGCGGGCCGCCGTACTCGTCGGTCCTCCGGTTCGAGACCGGCGAGAGGAACGAGGACAGCAGGTAGCCGTGCGCGGCGTGGATCTCCACGAGGTCGAACCCGGCGGCGACCCCCCGCTCGGCGGCGGCGACGAAGTCCGCCACCACCTTGTCCAGGTCGGTGCGGGTGGCGCCGCGGGGCATGTGGCAACCCTCGCCGTAGGCCAGCTCCGAGGGGCCGATGACCTCCCAGTTGTCCTCCGCCAGGGGCTCGTCCATCCCCTCCCACATCAGCTTCGTCGACCCCTTGCGGCCGGAGTGCCCGAGCTGGAGCCCGATCTTCGACGCGCTCCGCTCGTGCACGAAGTCGGTGATCCGGCGGTAGGCGTCGCGCTGCTCGTCGGTCCAGAGCCCCGTGCAGCCGGGGGTGATCCGGCCCTCGGGCGAGACGCAGACCATCTCGGTCATCACCAGCCCCGCACCACCGAGGGCCTTGGAGCCCAGGTGGACGAGGTGGAAGTCGTTCGGCACGCCGTCCACGGCGCTGTACATGTCCATCGGCGACAGGACGACCCGGTTGCGCAGCCGCAGCGGCCCGATGTCCACCGGCTGGAACATCGCCGGCGCGACCTCGTGCGAGCCGGTCGCCGCCGCGTAGTCCGCCTCGATGCGGGCGGCGAAGTCGGCGTCGCGGTCCTTGAGGTTCTCGAAGGTGATCCGCCGCGACCGGGTCAGCAGGTTGAAGCAGAACTGGGCGGGGTCCTGCGTGCTGTACATGCCGATGCTCTCGAACCACTCGAGGGAGGCCTGCGCCGCCCGCTGGGTCGACTCGACGACCGGCTTGCGCTCGAGCTGGTAGGCCTGCAGCGCGGCGTCGACCGTGGCGTGCTCGTGCAGGCAGGCGGCCAGGGCCAGCGCGTCCTCCATCGCCAGCTTGGTCCCCGAGCCGATGGAGAAGTGGGCGGTGTGCGCGGCGTCGCCGAGCAGGACGACGTTGCCGTGGTGCCAGCACTCGTTGCGGACGGTCACGAAGTCCAGCCACTTGGAGTTGTTCGTCAGCACCGCGTGGCCGGCCAGCTCGTCGGCGAAGATCTCGGCGATCCGCGCGACGGCGTACTCGTCGGAGACACCGGGCGGGAAGGTCTCGTGCTCCGTGGCGTCGAAGCCGGCCCGGCGCCAGACGTCGCGGTGCATCTCGACGATGAACGTCGAGCCGCCGTCGGAGTAGGGGTAGCCGTGGATCTGCACGGTCCCCCACTCCGTCTGCTTGACGAAGAACTGGAAGGCCTCGAACACCAGGTCGGTCCCCAGCCAGATGTACTTGTTCTGCCGACGGTCCAGCGTGGGCCGGAAGACGTCGGCGTAGGCGCTGCGGATCCGGGAGTTCAGGCCGTCGGCGGCCACGACGAGGTCGTGCGCGGCGCGCAGTTCCTCCACGTCGGGGGCCTCGGTGCGGTAGTGGACCGTGATTCCGAGGTCGGCCACCCGCTGCTGCATGAGGTGGAGCAGGTCCTTGCGGCCCATCGCGGCGAAGCCCTGACCCCCGACGGTGAAGGCGGTGCCGTTGAACTCGACGTCGATGTCGGTCCACCGGGCGAAGCGGCGCGCCATCTGCTCGTGGATGACCATGTCGGCGCCCTCGATCGCGCCCAGGGTCTCGTCGGAGAACACGACGCCGAAGCCGAACGTGTCGTCGGGGGCGTTGCGCTCCCAGACGGTGACCTCGTGCCGCGGGTCCAGCTGCTTCATCAGCGCCGCGAAGTACAGCCCACCCGGTCCGCCGCCGGCGATCGCGATCCTCACGGTTCCCCCTCACGACGAGGGGGCGAGCCGGGCCGCCCCCTCGTCCTCGACGATGCGGCGCAGCACGTAGTGCTGCAGCTTGCCGCTGGTGTTGCGTGGCAGGGACGAGCAGAAGCGGACGTCGCGCGGGTACTTGTACGGCGCGAGCAGCCGCTTGACGTGGTCCTGGATCGCCCGGGCCGTGGCCGCGTCCCCGGCCACGCCGTCGCGCAGCACCACGAACGCGCACACGACCGACCCCCGGTCGGGATCGGGCGCGCCCACCACGCCGGACTCCACCACGTCGGGGTGGGTGTCGATCGCCGCCTCCACCTCGGGAGCGCCGATGTTGTAGCCGGACGAGATGATCATGTCGTCGGTCCGCGCGTGGTAGTGGAAGTAGCCGTCCTCGTCCCGGCTGAAGGTGTCGCCGGTGACGTTCCAGCCGTCGACGACGTAGCTGCGCTGCCGCTCGTCGTCCAGATAGCGGCAGCCGGTCGGGCCGATGACGGCGAGCCGGCCCTCGACACCGGGCGGCAGCTCCTCGCCGTCCGGTCCGAGGACCGTGGCCCGGTAGCCGGGGACCGGCCGGCCGGTCGAGCCGGGACGGATGTCGTCACCGGCCGCGGAGACGAAGATGTGGAGCATCTCCGTGGCGCCGATGCCGTCGACGATCCGCAGGCCCAGCTCCCGCTCGTACTCCTCCCAGACGGCGAGCGGGATGTGCTCCCCCGCGCTGACCGCCGCGCGCAGGCCGCGCAGCTGACCCACGGCCCCGGACCTGAGGATCTGCCGGTAGCCGGTCGGCGCGGTGGCCAGCACCGTGACGCCGTGCTCGCGCACCAGGTCGGCGAGTCGCGCGGGCGGTGCGGACTCCACCAGGTAGGCGCAGGCCCCGGCGCGGAACGGGAAGACGACGAGCATCCCCAGGCCGAAGGTGAAGCCCAGCGGGGCGGTGCAGGCGACCAGGTCGTCGGGCCGCAGCCGCAGCACCTGCCGGCCGAAGGTGGCGTCGATGGCGAGCAGGTCGCGGTGGAAGTGCGTGGTGATCTTCGGGACGCCGGTGCTGCCCGACGTCGGGCCGAACAGGGCGACGTCGTCGGCGGCGGTGTCGACCGGGACGAACTCCCCCGCCTTGGCGGCGCACCGGACGACGAGGTCGCCGTCGTCCTCCCCGCCGAAGGGCACGACGGCGAGCCCGGCGTCCGTGGCGCGCAGCTCCTCCACCTCGTCGAGGTACCGGTGGTCGACCAGCGCGATCGCCGGCCGGACCTTCGCCACGACGGGGCCAAGCTCCCGGGCGCGCAACGCGCACATGGTGGTGACGACGACGCCGCCGGCCAGGAGCACCCCCAGCCAGGAGGCGACGGTCCACGGGTTGTTCGGCGAGCGCAGCAGCACCCGGGTGCCGGGCACCAGGCCGAGGTCCTCGACCAACACCTGCGCGACCTGCCGGGCGCGGGTGCGGAGCTGGCCGTAGGACCACACCTCCCCGGTGTCGGTCCGGATGGCCGGACGGTCCGGACCGTGGTCCGCGATCGGGGCGTCGAGGAGCTCGGCGGCGGCGTTGAGCCTCGGGGAACTGCAGCTCGGGCGTCGGGAACTCCAGGCGCGGCCAGTGCTCCAGCGGCGGCAGGTGGTCCCGGGCGAAGGTGTCGACGTGGGCGGAGGGGCTGAGCTCCATCGGGGATCCTCTCGGGGGCGAGGAGAGCGGCGCGTCAGACGAGCCGGGTCATGCCTTCCTGCAGCACCGTGGCCAGCAGCCGGCCGTCGCGGGTGAAGAAGCGGCCGTGGCCCAGGCCGCGCCCGGAGCCGGCGTGCCCGGCGTCCTGCGCGTAGAGGAGCCAGTCGTCCACGACCCCCTCGGCGGGCACCTCGTGGAACCACATCGCGTGGTCGAGGCTGGCGGTGACCAGGTCCTCGCGCGCCCAGGGCAGGTCCAGCACCCGGAGCACCGGTTCGAGGATCGTGTAGTCGCAGACGTAGGACAGCGCGGCGAGGTCGCGCTGCGCGCGGGAGAGCCCGGGCACCTCGCGCAGCGGGTCGAACGGGCGGACCCAGATCGCCTGGTGCGGCGCCCGCTCCCCCTCCACGGTCAGGTAGACCGGACCGGGGACGTGGCGCATGTCGAAGCTGCGCCCGCCCATCCAGTAGGCCTTGGAGACCTCGGTCATGGAGCCGCCCGAGCGGTCCGCCAGGTACTCCGCGGAGCTCGGGAGGGCCTCCGGCCCCGGCACCTCGGGCGGCGCGACGGAGAAGTCACCGCCGTCCTCCCCCGCGGCGAAGGAGGCCAGCGCGACGTAGACCGGCTTGCCGTTCTGGTAGCCGCGGACGTGCCGGGTGCCGTACCCGCGGCCGTCGCGGAGGACCTCCACCTCGTAGACCACCTCGGCGCCGATGTCGGCCGGGCGCATGAAGTACGAGTGCATGGAGTGCAGGGACTTGGCGCCGTCCCCCGCGTCGGGCACCGTCCGCATCGCCGCGGCCGCCGCCGCGGCCACCAGGTCTCCGCCGTAGGCCTTGGGCCACGGGCACGGCTGGGTCGTCGCGGCGTAGGCGACGTCGTAGTGCTCCGGCGTTCGCTCGTCGAGCGTGACGGCGGCGGTGAAGATCGCGGAGGTGGGTGCTTGCCCGGACCCGGTCACGGGCGGTCGGCCCAGTTCTTCAGCGCGGCGTCGGCGACGTCGGCCAGGTTCACCACGATGTTGTCCGGCGTCCGGGTGGTCATCCACGTGAGCGGCCGGTTGCGGTCCAGGTTGCACTCGACGTGGGGCATGTAGGGCGGGACGAAGACCCAGTCCCCCTCCTCCATGTCGATGTAGTCCTCGTACTTCGCGCCGAAGTAGATCCGCGCGCGGCCCGACAGCACGTAGCCGCCGGTCTCGGCGACACCGTGGTGGTGGGGCACGGAGCGGTAACCGGGCTCGTTGCTGACCTTCCCGAACCAGATCCGCGTCGCGGGGGTGTGCTCCGGGCTCACGCCGGCGACGCGGGAGGCGCCGTCCGACTGGCCGGTGTTCAGCGACTCCAGCCCGCCGCGGGTGACGTACGGGACCACCAGACCGCTCTCGTTCGCGTACATGGAGTTGTCACCCTCCGGCGGCAGGCGGAGGAGGTCCTTGTCGGTGGGCTGCATCTCGGCTCCTACTGGTCGCGGGCCGTTCCCGGGCGGCGCTCCCGGCTCCGCGGGCTGTCGCCCGGACGGGTGTATAGCTTATTCTTCACCGCCGTCACGAGATGTCAATACGCCGTCCGGCAGGCCTGCGGACCGGCCCCCGACCCCAGAGGGAGACGGAATGCCCCCCATCCCGGTGAACCCGGCCGCCCTGCCCCGCCCCAGCGGCTACTCGCACGGCACCCTCGCCGGCAACACGCTCCACCTCGGCGGCCAGACCGCTCTGGACGAGAACATGGAGATCGTCGAGGGCGGCATCGTCGAGCAGTTCCGCCAGGCGTTCGGCAACCTGCTCACCACGCTGCGCGAGGCGGGCGGGCAGCCGGAGGACCTCGTGACGGTGACGATCTACCTGACCGACATCCCCGACTACCAGGCGCACGGCCGCGAGATCGGCCGCGTCTGGCGCGAGCTCGCCGGCCCGGTCTACCCCGCCATGGCCGGGATCGGCTGCACCGCCCTGTGGCAGCCCGAGGCCCTCATCGAGATCCTCGGCGTGGCCGTCATCCCCGACGACCGCCTGCGGCCGCCGGCGGCCTGACGCACCGCCGCGGACCGGGGGACGCTCCGATCCGGGCCGGCCGCTCGGCACGGGCGGCCACCGGCCGCCCGTGCCGA
>NZ_JBJNRJ010000059.1:0-31806 GCF_046233715.1 Trujillonella humicola
CCCCCCCCCCCCCCCCCCCCCCCCCCCCCCCCCCCCCCCCCCCCCCCCCCCCCCCCCCCCCCCCCCCCCCCCCCCCCCCCCCCCCCCCCCCCCCCCTCGGCCGTTCGCCCGTCCCGTCGCAGCCGACAACACCGCCCCAGGACACCGGAGGAACCCATGAGCGAGTGGGTGCACGTCGCCGAGCTCAAGGAGCTCACCCGGCGCAAGAAGAAGCAGGTGACCGTCGCCGGCACGCCCGTGGCGCTGTTCCTCATCGAGGACGAGGTGTACGCCCTGGACGACGTCTGCGTGCACAAGGAGCGGTTCCTCTCCAAGGGCACGATCCTGGACGGCCAGGTGATCTGCCCCGGACACCAGTGGAAGTTCGACCCCCGCACCGGCCGCCCGGAGGACCAGCCCGGCTGCCAGGCGACCTGGCCGGTGATGGTGACCGAGGAGGGCGCCGTGCTCGTCGGGACGGCGCCGGCCACGCCGCGGGAGAGCAGCGGCCTCGAGGACGTCCCGGCGGTGACGCCGTGACCGCCGCACCGACCGACGGGCAGACCGTCGCCGTCGTCGGGGCCGGGCACGTCGCCGCCGCCCTCGCCCGCACCCTGCGCCGCCGCGGGTTCGCCGGCCCGGTGGTGATCGTCGGCGACGAGCCGACGGGCCCCTACCAGCGGCCGATGCTGTCCAAGGAGCGGCTGGGCGGAGACGTCGAGGCCGGCCTGTGGCTGCTCGACCAGGAGTGGTGCGCCGCCAACGACGTCACCCTGCGCACCGGCTCCCCGGTCGAGCGGCTCGACGCCGGCGGCGCCGCGGTGCTGCTCGAGGACGGCAGCAGCATCCCGGCCGACCTGGTCGTGCTGGCGACCGGGGGACGGCCGCGCCGGCTGCCCGGCGTCGAGGGCGACCGCGTGCACACCATCCGGACGCTGGCCGACAGCGACCGGCTGCGCGACCGGCTGGTGCCCGGCCGCCGCGTCGGGGTCCTCGGCGGCGGGTTCCTCGGCACCGAGGTCGCCGCGGCGGCCGTGGCCCGGGGCGCGGAGGCGGTCGTGTTCGACCGCGACCCGCTGATCCTCGCCCGCGGGCTGGGCGCCGACATCGGCACCGCGGTGCAGGCCCTGCACGCGTCGCGCGGCGTGCAGTTCCGGCTCGGCCGGGCCATCGACGCCATCGACGTCGGCGCCGACGGCGTCACCCTGACCACCGCGGCCGGCACCGACACCGTCGACGACCTGGTCGTGTGCATCGGCATCGAGCCCAACACCGAGGTCGCCGTCCGCTCGGGGCTCGTCGTCGGCAACGGCGTCGAGGTCGACGCGGAGTGCCGCACCTCGGTCCCCACGGTCTTCGCCGCCGGCGACGTCGCAGCCCACGACCACCCGCGCTACGGCCGGGTCCGCGTCGAGCACGTCGACGTCGCCCAGCAGCAGGCCGCGGCCATCGGCAAGACCATCGCCGGCAAGCCGGCGACCTTCGCCGACCCCCACTGGTTCTGGACCGACCAGTACGACGTCAACATCCAGGGGCTCGGCCTGGGCGGCATCCGCCCGACCGACGAGATGGTCAGCCGCGGCGACCTGTCCGCGCTCGACGGGACGGTGTTCTGGCTGCGCGACGGCGTCCTCGTCGCCGCGGCCGCCGTCGAGCGCGGCGAGGACGTCTCCGTCGCCCGCGAGCTGATCGACCTGGAGATCCCGGTGCGGGCCGAGCAGCTCGCCGACGAGGGTGTCGAGCTCGACGAGCTGCTCGACGCCGAGGAGGTCAACGCCTGATGAGTGCCACCGTGAGGAACCTGGTCGAGGGCCAGTGGGTCGACTCCGTCACCGGCCGCACGCTGGAGCGGCGCAACCCCGCCGACGAGCGCGACCTGGTCAGCGTCTTCCCCGAGTCCGACGCCAAGGACGCCGAGGCCGCCGTGGCCGGTGTCCGGGCCGGCTGGCACGAGTGGGCCGCGAAGAGCCCCGAGCAGCGGGGCGCGGCGCTCGAGCGTGCCGCCGCCGTGCTCGAGGGGCAGCGCGCGAGCCTGGTCGAGGAGCTCGTCCGCGAGGAGGGCAAGACCCGCGCGGAGGCCACCATGGAGGTCTCCCGGACGCCGATGAACCTGCGCTTCTACGCGGGCGAGGCGCTGCGCACCACGGGCTCGACCATCCCCAGCAGCGACGGCAGCCTGCTGTTCACCCACCGCGCGCCGGTCGGGGTGGTCGCCGCGATCACCCCGTGGAACTTCCCGCTGAACATCCCCTCCCGCAAGCTCGGCCCGGCCCTGGCCGCCGGCAACGGCGTCGTCTTCAAGCCCAGCGAGGTCACCCCGCTGCTGGGCGTCCGCCTGGTCGAGGCCCTGCTCGAGGGCGGCGTCCCCGCCGGCGCGCTCGCCGTCCTGCACGGCGGCGCCGAGGTGTCCAAGGCGCTCGTGGCCGACGACGGGCTCGACGCGGTCACCTTCACCGGCTCGACCGCGGTGGGGGAGTCGATCCACTCCGTGGTGCGCGCCAGCCAGCGCACCCAGCTGGAGATGGGCGGCAAGAACCCCATGATCGTGCTGGAGGACGCCGACCTCGACCGCGCGGCGACGCTCGTCGCCAAGGGCGCGTTCGGCCTCGCCGGCCAGGCCTGCACCGGCACCAGCCGGCTGCTGGTGCACGCCGACGTCCACGACGCCCTCGTCGAGCGGGTCGCCGCCAAGGCGGCGGCGCTGCGGCTGGGCAACGGCCTGACCGACGGCGTGGACGCCGGCCCCCAGGCCACCGCCCGGCAGAAGGAGAACGTGGTCGGGTACGTCCGCCGCGCCCTCGACGACGGCGCGCGCCTGGTCACCGGCGGCCCGGACGCCCCCGAGGGCGAGGACCTCGCGCACGGGCACTTCGTGCGGCCCACGGTCTTCACCGACGTCGACCCGGCCTCGGAGCTGGCGACCGAGGAGGTCTTCGGCCCGGTGCTCGCGGTGCTGCGGGTCGGGTCGCTCGACGAGGCGGTCCGGCTCGCCGGCGCCACCCGGTTCGGCCTGTCCGCCGGGATCGTCACCAACGACCTGGGCCGGGCGATGCGCTTCGCTCGCGAGGTGCCCGCCGGTCTGGTGAAGATCAACCAGACCACCACCGGTCAGTCGATGAACGCGCCGTTCGGTGGCCTGAAGGACAGCAGCACCCAGACCTCGAAGGAACAGGCAGGAGAAGCGATGATGGCCTTCTACACGGCCGACAAGACGGTGTACCTGAGCGCATGAGCACTCCGGAGAACACCGACGGCTCCCGGCCCGCGCCGGTCACCGACGCCGAGCTCGACTCGGCCTCGACCGAGTGCCAGTTCGTCCGCATCTGCCGCAAGGGGCAGGTCCCCGAGGGCTACGTCCGGCGCTTCTACGCCGAGACGGACAAGGGGCAGCTGGAGATCGCCGTGGCCCGCCTGGACGGCAAGGCGTACGCCACGAGCAACTACTGCACGCACCTGGACTGCCTGCTGAGCTCGGGCAAGCTGCAGGACGACGGCATCCGCTGCTCCTGCCACAACAGCGTCTTCGACCTGGAGACCGGCGCGCCGATCCAGCCGCCGGCCACCGAGCCCATCCGCACCTACCCGGTGCGCGAGGAGGACGGCCAGGTGCTGGTCGGCCTCTCCGAGCGCGACGTGCTCGAGGGCGGGCCCCGCCGGCGGAAGCCACCGGCGGCCGGGTGATGGCGGCCCGCACCGGCACCTGGACGCCCGGGGAGGAGGCCGGCCGCGGGCCGACCGTCTCCACCGGCGGGATGGTCACCAGCAGCTCCCCGGCGGTCAGCCGGCTCGGTGCGGACGTGCTGTCCGGCGGCGGCAACGCCGTGGACGCGGCCCTCGCCATGACCGCCATGGCCTGGCTGACCCTCCCCGGGCAGTGCGGGATCGGCGGGGACGCCTTCTTCGTCGTCCGCGAGCCCGACGGGCGGGTCTGGACCGTCAACGGCAGCGGGTACGGCCCCGACGGCGCCTCCGCCGAGGGCTACCGCGACGAGGGGCTGACGGCGCTGCCGCTCGGTGGCGCGCGGTCGGTCGCCGTCCCCGGTGCCATGGGTGCCGTCGCCGCCCTGCACCGCGCCGGGGCGACCCGCTCCCTGGCCGAGCTGTGGGCCCCCGTCGCCGCCGCCGCCCGCGCCGGCGTGCCGTGCTCGGTGAAGAACCGGGCCGACATCGGCGAGCACGCCGGCTCGCTGGTCCGCGACGAGGCGCTGGCCCGGTGGCTGCTGCCCGGCGGGCGGGTGCCCGCGGTGGGCGACCTGCTCCCGGCGCCGGAGCTGGCCGACAGCATCGAGCTGCTGGCCGGCGATCCGCTGGCGTTCTACCGGGGGCCGCTGGCCGAGCGGGCCGTCGACCTGCTGCGGGCCGGCGGCGCCCCCTTCTCCGGCGACGAGTGGGCCGACGCGGCCGACGTCGCCGTCCTCGAACCGCTCGTCGGGCGGTACGGGGACCTGCTGGTGCACCAGACGCCCCCACCCACCCCCGGCTGGATGGTGCTGCAGCAGGCCGGCCTGCTCGACGGCGACCTGACCGGGCTGCCGACGCTGGGCGCCGACGCCGTGCACCGCATGGCGCTCGCCGCGCGGCGGGCCTTCCGGGACCGCTACGAGCGGTGCGGGTCGGACACCGACGCGTGGCGGTCGCTGCTCGACCCGGCGAACCTCGCGCAGGCGCGCCGCGAGCTGGGCGGGGAGCCGGCGGTCGCCGGTCTCGGGGTCGGCATGGCCGGGGACACCACGAGCTGCGTGGCCGTGGACGGCGACGGGCGCGCGGTGAGCGCGATCTCCTCGCTGGCGTTCACCTACGGCGCGCGGATCTCGATCCCCGGCACGCAGATCGCGCTGAACAACCGGCTCGGGCGGGGCGCCTACCTGATCCCAGGCCACCCCAACGCCCTGGCCCCGCGGCGCAAGCCGCTGCACACCCTCAACGCCTGGGTCGCCACCGACCGGGCCGGCGGGCTGCGGCACGTCGGGAACACCCCGGGTGGTGACGGTCAGGTGCAGTGGAACGTGCAGCTGATCTCGCACCTCGTCGACGGCGGGCTCGACCCGCAGGCAGCGGTGGCCGCACCGCGGTTCACCGTGCACCCCGGCAGCGACGCCGACGCGATCGACAGCCCGGAGACCCTGCAGGCGGAGAGCCGCCTGGGGGCGGTCACGCTCGCCGAGCTCGCCGACCGGGGCCACGTGGTCCGCGACGTCGGGCCGTGGGGCGCCGGGGGCAGCGCGCTCGTCGTCTCCGTCGACGACGAGCGGGGCGTGCTCGCCGGCGGCGCCGACCCGCGCCAGGACGGGGTGGCGCTCGGTGTCTGAGGTGCACAGGTCTGAGATGCAGGGGCGGACCGCCGTCCCCCCGCAGGGTGCCTACGTGCCGGCCGTCGTCCACGGCGGCATGGTCTGGACGGCGGGGATGACCCCGCGGCGCGAGGGTCGGCTGCTGGTCCGGGGCACCGTCGGCCGCGAGGTCGACGTCGCCACCGCGCGCGAGGCGGCGGCGACGGCGGCCGGCAACACGCTGACCGCGGTCGAGGAGGCGCTGGGGTCGCTGGACGCCGTCGAGCGGGCGGTGAAGCTGACGGTGTTCATCGCCGCCGTGGACGGCTTCACCGAGCACGCCGCGGTGGCCGACGGCGCCTCGGCGGTGCTCCGGGAGAGGCTCGGGGACCGGGGTGTGGTGGCCCGGGCCGCGATCGGGGTGGCGACGCTGCCCGGCGGCGCGCCGGTCGAGGTCGAGCTCCTGGCCGCCGTCCGCGCCACCTGAGTCCGCGAGATCTGCACACTCGTCGCCATCGGGGCGTGATGGTGACGAGTGTGCAGATCTCGCCGGGTACTACGGGCGCTCGGTGACGCCGACCGACGCGATGTGGTCGGCGAAGCCCTGCAGCGCCGCGGCGCCGACGGCCTTGTCCTGCTCACCGTTGCCGCCGCTGATGCCGACGCCGCCGACGATCTGACCCTCGTGCACGATCGGGAAGCCGCCGACGAAGATCGCGAACTTGCCGGGCAGCATCTGGTTGATCCCGAACGCCTCGTTGCCGGGCAGCGCCGGGCCGTTCGGCGGCTCGTTGAACAGGTGGGTGGCGCGCTCGTGCCCGGCGGCGGTGAAGGCCTTCGCGATGGAGATCTCCACGCCGGTCAGCCGGGCGCCGGGCAGCCGGTGCAGCGCGACGACGTTGCCGCCGTCGTCGACCACGCAGATCGTCTGCTTGACGCCGATCTCCTCGGCCTTGGCACGGGCGGCCTGCAGGACCGGCAGCGCATCGTCGAGGGTGATCCGGAAGACCTGGTGCACGGGGTTCTCCTCCTCCGGCCCGGGGGCCGGGTGGTCGACTGCCGTCCCGCGGGGCGAGGACGGCCGGAAACCCCACCCTCACGGGCGCACCGCTTACCAGCAATGGTGACACTGCCCGCCCGATCGGGTAAGCACTTGTGCACTCTGACCGAAGGGGCCCGCTCATGCCGCACGCGCATTCCGACGACGCCCTGACCCTGGCCCGGCTCCTCCAGGAGCCGGCGCTGCGCAGGGCCCGCATCCACGCCGGGCGCGCGGGGGCGGTGACCCGCCTGGACTGGGTGGTGCCGTGGGGTGCGGCCCAGACCGACGAGCCGCTGTCCGGCGTCCTCGTGCACGCGCACGCCGCGGACCTCGCCGAGGAGGGCACGACCCTCGAGCGCGCCGCCGCCCGCCTGGCCGACCGCGGAGCCGCCGCGCTGCTCGTCGACGGGCACCCGGCCGGCCCCGCCTGTGCCGGGGCCGCCGCCCGCATGCCGCTGGCGACGATGGCCGAGACGGTCCCCTTCGCGGTGGTGAGCCGGCTGGTCGCCGAGCTCGCGCTGGCGCGGGAGACCCACGACCTGCGCTACGGGCTGCAGGTGCACCGCGCCCTGGCCGAGCTGCTCTACCGGGGGGCGGAGCTGTCGGCGCTGTGCAGCCAGATGTCGCGGATGTCGCGGCGGCCGGTCGCCGTGTTCGACAGCTCCGGCGCCCTGGCGGCGCTGGAGCAGCCGACCCCGCGGATGGTGGAGCCCGACGACCTGGTCGCGGCCTTCGCCGGGCAGGCCGAGACGCTGGGGGCGTCCGGGGAACCCCGGGAACTGCACCCGCGGCTGGCCGACATCGTCCTGGACGGGCGCGAGGTGGCCTGCACGCTCACCCCCATCGTGCTCGGCGGCCGGCACGACGGCTGGGTCCTGCTGCTGGAGGAGAGCGACGACCCGCACCCGCACGACCTGGCCCAGCACCGGGTGCTCATCGAGCAGGCCGCGCCCATCATCGGGACCGAGATGCTGCGGCTGCGCAGCGTCCAGCGGGCCAAGGAGCAGGCCCGGGGGGACTTCGTGCACGGGCTGCTGCACGGCCGGTTCGCCACGCTGGAGGACATCAGCGCCCGGGCGGCCCACTACCAGTTCCCGGTGCGGTCGTGGTTCGGCGTCGTGGTGGCCTCGGGGCTGACCACGGCCGCCGACGTCGACTCCCCGGCCCGGTTGCAGGGCATCGCGATGCAGGCGGCGCGGCTGCTCCCCGAGCAGGACCGGCACACCCAGGCGGCGATGGTCGGGGACGTGCTCGTCGTCGTCCGCGAGGCGGCGCGCCGGGGCACCATGGGCACCCCGGACAACGCGGTGGCCGCCATCGGCGAGTACGCGACGGCGCTGCACCGCTACCTCTGCCAGCGCAAGGACCAGGGCTCCCGGCCGATCCGGGTCGCCTACGGCCGCCCGGTGGTGGGGGCGCTGGCGATCCCCGACAGCTACCGGGAGGCGCGGCTGGCGCACGGCCTGCAGGGGCGGCTGGAGCTGGCCGCCGTCTGCGGTTACCAGGAGCTGCGGGTGCACGCGGTGCTGGAGGAGGTCGCCGCCAGCCGCACCGGCCGGTCCTTCGCCGTCGACGTCCTCGCCCCGCTGCGCGACCCGGCCGCCGGGGAGCTGGAGGCCACCGTGCTGGCCTACGTGGCCGCCGGGGGCAACGTCAACGCCGCCGCCCGCGACCTGCACATCCACCGCAACACGATGCTCTACAAGCTCGACCGGGCCTCCCGCCTGCTCGGCATGGACCTGCGCCAGGCGGAGAACCAGTTCGCCGTCTGGCTGGCGCACACCCTGGACCTGCTCGCCGCGACCGGCGCGGAGGTCGACCGGGTGGTGCGGCCGGCCTGACGCCGGAGGTTCAGGTCGCGGGCGGCGGGGTGGGCGAGGCGGGTGCAGCGGGCGGAGCGGGCGCGGCGGGCGGCGGGTCGGGGACCTCCCGGCCGACGAAGCTCACCGCGAGGCCGAGCAGGGCGACCACCGCGCAGCCGCCGAAGAGCCCTCCCAGGTGCGCGGGGTAGGCGGCGGCGACCGCAGCGGCGCCGACCGAGGCACCGACGAAGCGCATCATGTTGAACAGCCCCAGACCGGCGCCCTTCTGCCCGGCGGGGGAGCGGGTCGCGCCGCCCAGCGACGGCGTCTGCACCAGTGCGACGCCGAGGCCGGCGACGACGAGCACAGCACCGAACGCCGCGACCGCCGTCGAGCGCAGCCCGAGCAGGACCGCCAGCGACACCGAGCTGGCCAGCAGCACCAGCAGGCCCGTGCGCAGCACCGTGCGCGGGCCGATCCGGTCGGCCAGCCGGCCGACCAGCGGCGCGGACGTCGCCCAGACCACGGGCAGCAGGAAGACCAGCAGCCCGGTGGCGGTCTGGGAGAGCTCGACCACGCCGGTGAGGTGCAGCGGGACGGCGACCAGCGTGGAGAAGAGCACCACCTGCTGGACGAACACCCCCACCGCGCTGCGCAGCCAGCGCGTCTCCACGAGCAGGCGGGGGTCGATGTAGCCGTCGGGCCGGCGCAGTCCCGTGGCGACGAAGACGCCCAGCGCGATCAGCCCCACCGCGGCGGCCACCGCGGGCAGCCAGCCCGGGACGCCGTCCTGGGGGGCGACGGTGATGGCCGTCATCAGCGCCGCCACGCCCAGGGTGAGCGAGCCGATGGCGGGGACGTCGATCGGGACGCGCTGGGCGGTGTCCCGCGGCATCATCACCGCGGCCAGCACGAGGACGCCGACCGTGATCGGCAGCAGCAGCCAGAAGATGGAGCGCCAGCCGAAGGCGTCGGCCAGCAGCCCGCCGATCGGCGGCCCGACGGCCTGCCCGATGCCGTTGGCCGCACCCCAGGCCCCCATCACGCGGTTGCGCCGGGAGGAGGGCCAGAGCCGGGCGAGGGTGCCCATGACCGCGGTCGGGACCAGGGCGCAGCCGATGCCCTGCAGCGCGCGGCTGGCTACCAGCAGGGGCAGCGTGGGTGCCATGGCGGCACCGAGGGTGCCGGCCAGCAGGACCGACATGGCCAGCACCAGGGTGCGCCGACGGCCGAGCCGGTCGCTGACCCAGCCGGTGGTGGGCATGGCCACGGCGAGGACGAGGACCGTGGCCGAGGCGACGAGCACGCCCTGGCTGACCGGGGCGGCGAAGCCGTCGGTGATCTCGCGCAGCGGCACGTTGACGATGTTGTTGCTGACCGTGCCGAGGAAGGTGGCGCCCAGCAGGGCGGCGAGCAGCCACCCCGCCCGCGCCGGCGGTCCGGCCGCGGTCCCACCGGGTACGGCGGGGGGCTGGGACCGCACCGGTCTCGTCGAGGTCACGAGGCGTCCTCTTCCTGTCCGCGTGGGAACCAGCCTGTCAACAGGGGGGAAACGTTCCTACGGCACGCTGCACATTACGGACGGATCCGGATGTGCACTTCGCTCATGGACGGGCCCCCGTGCGTCGGGGACGGTGTCCGTCATCACATTGGGCTCACACCCCCAAGGGGCGTCGATGCAACTCACAGCAGCGCACTGGGTCTTCCTGGCAGGGGTCGTCGTGATCCTCGCCACGATGGTCATGCGCAAGAACATCGTGGTCCCAGCCGTGCTGGCCACGTTCCTCACCGCGCTGGTCTGGTCCGGCAGCTTGGTCACCGGCATCTCGTCGGTCTTCAACGCCAGCCTGGTCGCCGCCACCAACCTGTTCAACATCTTCCTGATCATCGCGATGGTCACGGCGATGCTGCGGGCCCTCGAGGGGTTGGGGTCCGACCGGCGGATGGTCGCCCCGTTCCGCAAGGTGATGCGCAACGCCCACCTGTCCTGGTGGACGCTGGTCATCGTCACCTACTTCATCTCGCTGTTCTTCTGGCCGACCCCCGCCGTCCCGCTGGTGGGTGCGGTGCTGATCCCGGTGGCGATCCGGGCGGGTCTGCGCCCGCTGGCCATCGGCTTCACCATCGCGATCGCCGGCCAGGGCATGGCGCTGTCCTCGGACCGGATCATCGGCGTCGCGCCGCAGCTGTCGGCGACGACCGCCGGGGCGGACGTCTCGGTGGTCGCCGACCGCGCCTTCGTGCTGTCCCTCATCGTGGGCGGTGTGGCGCTGGCCATCGGCTACGCCATGGAGATCCGCAAGATGCGCCAGCCCTCGGACGCGCTGCTCGAGGAGTGGGAGTCCGCGGCCGACCGGCGGGCCGGCTCGTCGGACGCCGAGGCCCGCCAGGACGTGACGCTGGGCGGCAGCCCGCGCACCGGCGGGGACGGTCCGTCCGGTGCCGGCCGCCCCGCCGACGGGACCGGTGGCGGCGGCCCGTCGCTGGAGGGCGAGCGCGAGCTCGTCGGGGTCCCGGCCGGTGGCCCGGCCCCGCGCGACGAGGCCGAGGTGGTCGCGACCCGGCTCGGCAAGGGACGGGCGCTGGTCGGCACGCCGGCCGGGGGCCCGGTGCCGGCGGAGCAGCACACCATCCACCCGGTGGAGAAGCCCCTGGCCTCCAAGGCCTTCGCGATCATCGTGCCGCTCGCCTACCTGGCCATGATCATCTACCTGATCGTCGCCACCGTGTCGGACGCGGTGCCGGACCTGCAGGGCGGTGACGCCGCGGCGCTCGTCGGTGGCATCGCGGTGCTGGTGATGTTCGGCGCGGCCTTCGCCCGCAGCGGGGCCAACATGCTGGAGACGGCGGCCGACCACATCATCGACGGCCTGGTGTTCGCCTTCAAGGCGATGGGCGTGGTCCTCCCGATCGCCGGGTTCTTCTTCCTCGGCAACGCCGAGTTCGCCGCCACCATCCTGGGTGTCGGCGAGGGTGAGGAGGCCCCGAACCTGCTGTTCGAGCTCGTCACCCGGGCCCAGGAGCAGCTCCCGGAGAACGCCCTCATCACGGCGTTCGGGATCATGCTCGTCGGTGTCGTCGCCGGCCTGGACGGCTCCGGCTTCTCCGGCCTGCCGCTCACCGGCGCGCTGTCGGGCTCCCTCGCCGAGGGCGCCGGCGTGAGCAGCGCGACGCTGGCCGCGATCGGTCAGATGGGCAACATCTGGTCCGGTGGCGGCACGCTGGTCGCCTGGTCCTCGCTGCTCGCGGTCGCCGGCTTCTGCCGGGTGTCGGCCGTCGACCTCGCGAGGAAGTGCTTCGTGCCGGTCATCTCCGGCCTGGTGGTGGCCACCGTGCTGGGCGTGCTGATCTTCGGCTGACCCGGCCCGTTCCGCCGGGCCCCACGAGAGGCAGCAGCCCCGGACCGCATGTGCGGTCCGGGGCTGCTGCGCGTGCCGGGGGCGGACGTGGGCGGGCGCCGCCGGGTCCTGCGGCGGCCGGGGGCAGGGCATGATGCGCCGCCGTGCCCCCGTACCGCCGCGCCCGCCCGTCCCTGCTCGCGTTCGCGCTCCTCACCGGGCTGGCGTTGCTGAGCGCGGCCTGCAGCCCGACCACCGGGGGCGGTGGCTCGCCGGCCGGGGCGGGCGGGGCCGCCGGCGGGGAGGACTCGGTCCTCGGCATGCTCGCCCTGCTGCCGCCGCTGGACGCCGACGAGCTCGGCGTGGTCACCGTGACCCGCTGGCACGCCGGCGCCGCGGCCCACGGCGTCGAGGTGCCGGGGCCCGGGGCGGATGCCGACGCGATCCTGGACTACGTCGCGGCGCTGACCCTCGACGACGGCGGCCTGGCCCAGGGTAGTGCGCTGCTCGACCTCACCACCGTGGCGCGCAGCTCCACCGAGGAGGACTTCGGCTTCGGCGCGCAGCAGATCGCCGCGGACGTCTCCGCCGGCCTCCCGCCGCGGGTGCTCTCCGCCGCCCGTGGCGACTTCGACCCGGAGGCGGTGACCGAGGCGACGCTGGCCGGTCCGGTGGGCGCCGGCACCGAGCAGGTCGAGGTGGACGGGGTGCCGGTGCTGCGCTGGCTCGGAGACCTCGAGACCGACCTGTCCCAGCGGCACGCGCTCTCCCCGGTCGGTCTCGCGGGCCGGCTGGGGCTGCCCGACGGGGGCACGCTGCTGCACGCCGGCTCCGACGACGGGATCGCGAGGCTCGTGGCCGCCGCGACGGGCGGCCCGAGCCTGGCCGACGACGAGGACCTCGCCGCCGTCGCCGCCGCCCTGGACGCCGAGGGGGTGCTCGCTGCGCAGCTGACCACCCGGCCCGAGGGCAGCGACCTCGGGTACGACGCCGTCGGCATCGGTCTGGTCCGGGACGGCGCCGCCCGGGTCGTGCTCGCCTACGCCACCGGCTCCGCGGCCGAGGCGGCGACCCTGTCCGCCGAGGTGGAGGAGCTGCTCACCGCCGGCTCGAGCAGAGCCGGCGGGCGCCCGTGGAGCAGCCTGCTGAGCGATCCCGACGTCGGCACGGAGGGCTCGCTGGTCACCGTCACCGCCACCGTCGAGGGGCCGGCCGGGCTCTGGGCGCGGTTCCTCCCGGTCCGCGAGAACCTCTTCTGACGCGTGCCGCGCGCGCCGGGGTGCACGCGGCTGGCACGATGGGGTGCGGATCGGGAATCGGGCACGCGCCCAGGCGTTGGTACCGGAGTACCGGTCCGGGAGCCGCACGCGATCCCCGACCGAGGTCCGCGCGCAGCCGCGCCCCAGCCCGCACCGGCGGCTGCGGCGCCCGGCTCGAGGCCCGCCGGCGTCCGTCGCCGGCGGGGGACAGGGACGTCCCGTCCCGGGGCACGAGGCCCCCGGGGACGTCCCCGGCCCGTCCGCGGGCCGTGCAGCACGCTGCCGGGGCGACCACGCCCCGGGGAACGTCCGAGGAGGATCCGTGGCTCGAACGGGCCAGCGCCCGACCGGCGCCCGCCGTACCGCCCCCCGGGGGCAGCGCCGGGTGCCCGCCCGCGGCGACGTCGTGGGGATCCTGGCGCGCGGCGCCCGGCACGTCGAGGCTGCCGCCCAGCGCGGCCGGGTGACGCCCGCGGTGCGCGCGGAGTTCCAGGCCGTCGCGCTGCTGCTGCGCGAGGAGCGCGCCCGCGTCCGGACGGCGGAGGGCAGCGACGCCTGGCGTTCCGAGCAGCTCAAGCGGCTCGACGGCATCGCCACGATCCTGGCCACGACCGCCGTCCGGGACGCCGGGCTGATGGCGCTGCTGGCCGAGGACGCCGTGGTGTCCGACGCGGCACGCACGATCAAGCGGGAGATGCTCCGGGAGATCGGCGTCGAGCCGGAGCCCGAGGAGGAGGCCGCGCCGCAGCCGGCGGCCGTGCCCGCCGCCGCCGAGCGGCGGGTCGTGCCGCAGTCGGTCATCTCCCGTCAGCTGGCCAACCCCTTCCTCGCCCCCGACTTCTCCGCCGTCGCCCAGCGGCCCGCCGCCCCCCGCCGCCTGGCCGGGTGGGAGCTGATCGGCCCGCTGCTGAGCTCCTTCGAGCGGGCCGGCGGTGCGCCGGCGTGCATGGACCTGCCGTTCCCGACCTCCCGCTTCACCCCGGCCGGCCTGGAGCTGATGACCCACCAGGGGCAGCTGGTCGCCGCCGCCGTCGCCGGGCACCGGACCTTCCTGCTGGCCGACGAGCCGGGCCTGGGCAAGACGGCGCAGGCGCTGCTCGCCGCCGAGGCGGCCGACGCCTACCCGCTGCTCGTCGTCGTCCCCAACGTGGTCAAGACCAACTGGGCCCGCGAGGCCGCACGGTGGATCCCGCACCGGCGGGCCACCGTGGTGCAGGGGGACGGGGACACGGTGGACGGCTTCGCCGACGTCGTCGTCGTCAACTACGAGGTGCTCGACCGCCACGTCGGCTGGCTGGGCGGGTTCGGCTTCGGCGGCATGGTGGTCGACGAGGCGCACTTCATCAAGAACAAGACCTCCCAGCGCTCGCAGCACGTGCTGGCGCTCTCCGAGCGCATCCGGGAGCGCACCGCGCGGCCGCTGCTCATGGCGCTGACCGGCACCCCGCTGATCAACGACATCGACGACTTCCGGGCGATCTGGCAGTTCCTCGGCTGGATCGACGACGGCAAGCCGCTGGGTGAGCTGATGGAGGCGCTGGAGGCCACCGGCCTGACGCCGGCCGACCCCGGCTTCTACGCCGCCGCCCGGCGGTGCGTGGTCGACCTGGGGATCGTGCGCCGGCGCAAGGTCGACGTCGCCGCCGACATCCCCGCCCGCCGCATCGCCGACCTCCCGGTCGAGCTGGACGGCGCGGCCGGCCGGTCGATCCGTGCCGCCGAGCGCGAGCTGGTCCGCCGCATGGTCCGCCAGTACGAGAACGCGCTGGCCGCCCGCGCGGTGACCACCGACGGGATCGATCCCGACCTGGTGCGCCGGGTGGCCCGCTCGGAGCTGAAGGACGCGGCCACCGGCACCGGCGAGAACGTGTTCGGGATGATGCGCCGGATCGGCCGGGCGAAGGCCGAGCTGGCCGCCGACTACGCCGCCCAGCTGGCCCGCAGCGCCGGCAAGGTCGTCTTCTTCGCCAAGCACGTGGACGTGATGGACGCCGCGGAGGAGGCCTTCACCCGCCAGGGTGTGCGGTACTCCTCCATCCGCGGCGACCAGACGCCCGCCGCCCGGCAGCGGGAGGTCGACGCCTTCGTCACCGACCCGGGCGTGGCGGTCGCGGTCTGCTCGCTGACCGCGGCCGGGGTCGGGCTGAACCTGCAGGTCGCCTCCAACGTCGTCCTCGCCGAGCTCTCCTGGACCGACGCGGAGCAGACGCAGGCCATCGACCGCAGCCACCGGATCGGCCAGACCGAGCCGGTCACCGCCTGGCGGATCATCGCCGCGCAGACCCTCGACTCCCGCATCGCCGAGCTGATCAGCAGCAAGGCCGGCCTGGCGGCGCGGGCGCTCGACGGCTCCGACGAGGAGGTGGCGCCGGCCGCCGACGTCCAGCTCGAGGCGCTGGTCGCCCTGCTGACCGACGCCCTGCGCGAGGGCGCCGGCCAGGAGGCGGGCGCGGCGTCCTGACCGCGCGGCCGAGGTACTCAGCCGACCCCGGAGAGCCGGATCGGGCCGAGTCCGGCGTGGCCGTTGCGGGCCTTGGTGGACAGGTAGGAGGCGTTGGCCGCGGACAGGTGCACGCCGGTGGGTACCGACGCCGCGACGGTGACGCCGAGCTGCCCGAGCTGGTCGGCCTTGTCCGGGTTGTTGCTCAGCAGCGCCACCCGGGAGATGCCCAGCGCGTGCAGCATCTGCGCGGCGACCGTGTAGTCGCGCTCGTCGGGGGCGTGGCCGAGCGCCACGTTGGCCTCGTAGGTGTCCAGGCCGGTGTCCTGCAGCGCGTAGGCGTCGAGCTTGTCGTAGAGCCCGATGCCGCGACCCTCCTGGCGCAGGTAGAGCAGGTAGCCGCCGGCGACCGTGATCCGCTCGACCGCCTCGCGCAGCTGCGGGCCGCAGTCGCAGCGCTGGCTGCCGAACACGTCGCCGGTCAGGCACTCGCTGTGCGGCCGCACCAGCGGGACCGCCCCGGGTTCGCCGCACGCGAGGGCGAGGTGCTCGCGGCCGTCGACCAGACCGGTGAAGCTGCTGACCAGGACGGTCGCGGCGTAGCCGTCGGGGAAGCGCAGGGGGACGCGGACCTGGGTCCGGACCGTCGCGGCCGGCGGGCGGGCGGTCATCGGTCGGCGCCCGTCGCGTGCTCGGCGCAGAAGCGCTCGGACAGCGCGTAGCGCAGCAGCACCACGTCGCCGATGGCGCGCACCTCGGCCAGCGGCGCCCGGTGGGCCGCCGTCCACGGGAAGCGACCGTCGCCGACGAGCCGGGGTGCCCGGCAGTCGCCGACGAACAGCGGGGCCACCACGAGCTGGAGCTCGTCGACGAGGCCCGCGGTGAGGAACTGGGTGAGCACGGTCCCGCCGCCCTCGACCATCAGCCGGTCGACCCCCCGTGCCGAGAGGTGCTCCAGGACGCCTGCGACGTCGACGTCGGGCCCGGGGCCGGTGTCGACCACCTCGGCGGCCGGTCCCAGCCGGGACCGCAGCGCGCCGGCGGCCGGGCTGGGGCAGTAGACCAGCTTCTCCGGGTCGCCCGCGGTGAAGAACGCGGCCGAGGGGGCCAGGTCGCCGCGGCGGGTCAGCGTGACCTTCGCCGGCGAGGCGGGCCGCCCCCGCGACGACCGCTCGGCGCGCCGCTGCGCCGAGCGGACCAGCAGGCGCGGGTCGTCGGCACGCACGGTGCCCGCGCCGACCAGGATCGCGTCGCAGCGCGCACGCTCGGCGTCGACCCGGTCGAAGTCGTCGGGGTTGGACAGCAGCAGCCGGGTGGCGGCGGCGCTGTCCAGGTAGCCGTCGATGGACATGCCGCAGCTGAGCAGGGTGTAGGGCCGGTCAGCCATGGGGCGCTCCGTTCTGTGGGATCCCGGCGGTCACGACGGGGGACGGGCCCGCGGCCGGGGCGGGGGACGCCGGCGGCGGCCGCCGGCCCGCGAGCAGGACCAGGGCGCCGGGCAGCACCGACACCAGCGCCAGCACCCCGAAGGCGGTCGCCGTCGCCGCCCCCGAGGCGGCGCCCGGCCCGGCGGCCGCGAACACCGCGGCCGCGGCACCCTCGCGCGGGCCCCAGCCGGCCACGCTGAGCGGGACGGCGGCGGCCAGGAGGACGACGAGGGCCAGGGGCAGCAGCCGCGGGAACGGCGTGGACACCCCGGCCGCCCGGGCCGCGACGGCGAAGAGCGTCACGTGCCCGGCGACGGCGAGCACGGACGCGACCACGACCGGCCCCAGCGCGGGCGGCCGCAGCAGCACGTGGCGCCCCTGCGCCGCGACGGCCCGCAGGGTCCGTGCCACCCGGGCCGGCCCGCGCCGCACCGCGCCCCGGCCGAGGACCAGCAGGACGGCGACGACGCCCGCGCCGGCCAGGACGACGCCCGGCACCGCCCCGCGCACCGGCGAGGGCACCGCGAGCAGGACCGCTGCGGTGAGGGCGACCTGGACGACCTGCCCGGCGACGCGCTCCCACACGACGGCGCGCACCCCGGTGCCGAGGTCGCCGGCGTCCAGCCCGTGCCGCACCCCGCGGTGGACGTCGCCCACCACCCCGCCGGGCAGCGTGCTGTTGAGGAACTGCGACCGGTAGTACGCGGCGGTCGCGGCCCGGAGCGGGAGGCCGACGCCGAGGGCGCCCGCGACGACCCGCCAGCGCCAGGCCGAGCAGACCGTGGTGAGGGTCCCGATCGCCAGCGCGGCGAGCAGGGCGCCGGGGCCGAGCCCGCGCACGCCGTCGAGCAGCGCGCCCGGCCCGACCCACGCTGCGACGGCCGCGAGCAGCAGGACGCCGCCGACCAGGCGCGCCGCCGCTCCCGCACGTCGTCTCACGCCGATCGGCCCTCCGTCCCTCTCACCGGGCAGCACGGATCCTCGCCGGATCCGGTTCACCGGGGACCGGCTCACCGGCGTTGCGGGCGGCGGCGGCCGCCGCCAGCGCACGGCGCAGGTCCGCGCCGGTCCGCGCCCAGCCCGGCAGGGCTGCCCGGCGGTCGAGCGCGGCCCCGCGCAGCCGGCTGCGCAGCGCGGGGTCGGCGAGCCACCGCCGGAGGGCGGCGGCCAGGGCGTCGGGGTCCTCCGCCGGCACGAGCAGCCCGGGGACGCCGGAGGCGGTGCCCCCCAGCGCCTCCGGCAGGCCGCCCACCGCGGCGGCGAGCACGGGCACGCCGGCGGCCAGGGCCTCCCCGGCGACCATGCCGTAGGTGTCGGCCCGCGAGGGCACGACGAGCAGGTCGGCGTCGGCGTACTCCCGGCGCAGCGCCGCCCGGCGGAGCGTGCCCGGCATGGCCACCCGCCCGGCGATCCCGCTCGTGACGGCCTGCCCGGCCACCGCCGCGGCGAAGGTCGGGTCCCGGTCGAGGGGGCCCACCAGGCGGCAGCGCCAGGGCAGGTCCGGGAGCCGGCCCAGCGCCGCCACCAGCAGGTCCTGCCCCTTGAGCGGGGACAGCGTCCCCACGCACAGCAGCCGGCCCCCCTCCGGCGAGGGCGCGCTCGGCGGCGCCGGCTCGGTGCCCGGGCGGGCGACGTGCACCCGCCCCGCCGGCACCCCGTACCGCTCGAGCACGCGGCGGCGGGTCCAGCCGCTGGTGGTGACGACGGCCCGGGCGGCGGTGAGCACCGCCGCCTCGTCGCCGGCGGGCACGGCACCGTCCGGTGGAGCTCCGCCGAAGAGCATGTGCACGAGGACGACGAGCCGCAGCCGCCGGGCGCGGGGGACCACCACGGGGCGGGCCGCGGAGGCGACCAGGCCGTCGACGAGGACGAGCGCGCCCTCCGGGACCGCGTCGAGGGCCCGCGCCAGGTCGGCGAGGGCCGCGTCGCCGGGTCGCGGCCAGGCACCGGCCACGGGCACCTCGGTCACCCGCAGCCCGGCGGCGCGCAGCTCGTCGCAGACCGCGCGGTCGTAGCGGTTGCCGCCGCTGACCCGCGCCGGGTCGTCGATCCCCGCCGGCACGACGACGGTCAGGGCGCCCGCGGCGGTGACGGCGTCCACGGGTTCAGAGCGACCGGTCGTGGCTCGCCCAGGCCACGTGCGACTCGTGGAGGGTCACGGTGAGGCCGGCCAGGGTCCGGCCGCCGTCCCCGAGCGCGCCGTCGGCGATCCGCGCCGCCAGCCGGTCGGCGACCACCCGGGCCAGGACCTCCGTCGTCGTGTTCGTGCCGGCGAGGTCGGGCTCGTCGTCCAGGTTGCGGTAGGTGAGGCCGCCCAGCACCTCGTGCAGCAGGTCCGCGGCGGCGCCGATGTCGACGACCAGCCCGTCGCCGTCGACGTCGCCGCGGCGGAAGGTCGCGTCGACCACGTAGGTCGCGCCGTGCAGGCGCTGGGCGGGTCCGAAGACGGCGCCGGTGAAGCTGTGCGCGATCATCATCGAGTCGCGGACCGTCACGGCGTACACGCGGCCTCCTCGTCGTCGGTGGTGGGGGCTCGGTCGACGGCGTAGTCGATCGTGTGGCACAGGGCGGGCAGCCGGCCGTCGGCCAGCCGCGCCATCACCCCGGGCAGCTCGGCGAACGGCGAGGAGCCGGTCAGCAGCGCGTCGAAGGCGTCGTCGCGCAGCAGCCCGAGGGCGAGTGCGAGCCGGTCGCGCGGGGTCCGGGTGGTGCGGCGGGCCGGGGCCACCGAGCCGACCTGGCTGGCCCGGACGGCCAGCCGGCCGGAGTGGAAGGCGCCGCCGAGGGCCACCGCCACCTCCCGGTCGCCGTACCAGCTCAGCTCCAGCACGGTGCCCTCGGCGCGCAGCAGGTCCAGCGACAGCTGCAGCCCGGCGGCGCCGGCGCTGGCGTGCACCACGAGGTCGCGGCCGGCCGCGGCGCCGTCCGGCGCGGTGAACGGGACGCCCAGCCGCGCGGCGACGTCGGCCCGTCCCGCGTCGACGTCCACCAGCTGGACCTCCACGCCCGGGAAGCGGGCGAGCAGCCGGGCGACGCAGCAGCCGACCATCCCGGCGCCGACGACGGTGACGCGGTCGCCGAGCAGGGGTGGGGCGTCCCACAACGCGTTCACCGCGGTCTCCACCGTGCCGGCGAGGACGGCGCGCCGGGCCGGGACGCCGTCGGGGACGGGGACGACGGCCGACGCCGGCACGACGTAGGCGGTCTGGTGCGGGAACAGGCAGAAGACCGTGCGCCCGAGCAGGTCGGGCGGCCCGTGCTCCACGACCCCGACGTTGAGGTAGCCGTACGCGACGGGGCCGGGCAGGTCGCCGTCCTGGAACGGGGCGCGCATGACCTCGCGCTGCCCGGCGGGCACCTCGCCGCGGAACACCAGCGTCTCGGTGCCCCGGCTGATCCCCGTGTGCAGCGTGCGCACGACGACGTCCTCCGGGCCCGGCTCGCGCAGGCGGACCTCCCGGATCTCCCCGGCCCCGGGCGCGCGCAGCCAGAAGGCCCGGGCGTCAGCCACCGTCACCCTGCCCGGCCCCGGGCGTGAAGGCGTCGAGGAACCGGTCCCGGAACGCGTCCATCGGCCACTCCGGCGCGTCGGCGCCCGGGACGAGCCCGCCCTGCCACTCCCACGACTCCACGAGGTCCAGCACCGCCGGGTCGGAGGCGACGATCGTCACCGGCACCCGGGTGCCGGCGACGGGGCCCGTGACCGCCGTGATCGGCTGGTGGTCGCCCAGGAGGACGATGACGACGTCGTCCTGCCGCGCGACCCAGGTCAGCAGCGCCTCCAGGGAGTACTCGATGGACTCCCCGTAGAGCCGGCGGACGGCGCCGGGATCGGCCAGCACCTCCTCGGCGGACAGGCCCTCCGCCGGCATGGGGTCGTAGACCGAGCCGTCGCCGAGCGCGTCGTCGGGCACCATCCGCGGCAGCGGGGTCCACGGCCAGTGCGAGGAGACCAGGTCGATCTGCGCCATCACCGGGTCGTGCCCCGGTGCGAGCTCGAGCCGCTCGAAGGCGGCGAGGGTGAACTGGTCGGGTACCGGCGCCCAGCCGAACTTCGGCCCGGTGTAGCCCAGGCCGTGCTTGTCGTAGACGTGGTCCAGGCCGTAGAAGGCCGCGCCTTCCTGCCACTCCTCCTCGTGGGCGGGGTTGACCCCGACGGTGCGCCAGCCGGTCGAGCCGAAGGCGTCGAAGAGGGTCAGCCGGTCGCCGGCCATCAGCCGGTCGTAGCTCACCTGGTTGTCCACCCACAGGCCGGACTGCAGGGTGGCGTGCGCCAGCCAGCTGAGCCCGCCGAAGGTCGGGGAGTCCAGCCAGGCGCTGCGCGCGGCCATCCCGGCCCGGTCGAGCGCCGCGGACGCGTCCCGCAGCACCGAGGCGACGCCGGGGGAGATCCCGGGATCGATGAGCGCGACCTCCCCGTAGCTCTCGACGAAGACGACGAAGACGTCCGTGCCGCGCAGGGAGGACAGCAGCTCGGGACCGCTGAGCCCGCCGAGGGTGTCCGGTGCCCGGCTGGCCTCCTCGAAGCGCCGCTGGGCGGCCAGGGTCGCCGAGACGTCCCGCCCGTGCTGGACGGCCAGCGCGGCGCTGCTCGCCGAGGCGACGGGCCCGGCCGGCGCCAGCTGCAGCGACAGCGCGGCGCACACCGCCCACACCACGCCCAGCCCGGCGAGCCCCCGGGCGGTGCGGTGCCGGTGCCGGGCGGTGACGCCGGTGAGCCGGACCGCCGAGGCGGCCACGACGGCCACCAGCAGGGCGACGACCAGGCCCACCAGGACGAGGACGACGTCGGTCGACCCGGTCCCCAGCACGTCGCGCGCCGCCCCGATCGCCGGGCCGAACGAGCTCCAGTCGACCACCAGGTCGAAGCGCCGGCCCAGCTGCGCGGTGAACCCCACGTCGAGCAGCTTCAGGACGACGAGCAGGCCCAGGACGATCCCCGCGCCGGCCGCGACGCCCCGCCGCGCCCGGGCGGGCAGGACCAGCCCGACGGCGACCAGGACCAGCCCCTCCAGCGGGATGCGGGCGAAGGCGCCCGGCGTGAGCAGGTCCAGCCGGGGCGGCAGCACCAGGGCGGCCCAGACGACCGCGCCCGCGGCCAGCGCCGAGCCCCACCGCACCGCCGTCCGGGTCCGCGGGCCGGCGCCGGCGCGGAAGAGCCAGACGACGCTGCGGCCGAACGACTCGGTCAGCAGCACCAGGGCGACGGTGACGGCGACCAGGCCCACCGGGCGGGGCAGCACCCCGGAGGCCGCGACGGTGAGCACGACGCCCTGCACGGCGGCGACGACCTTGGCCCAGTACCGGTACGGCAGCGGCGCGCGCAGCCAGCGGACCGCCCAGCCCGCGGCCAGCAGCACGTAGCGGGCGGCGCCGATGGCCAGCACCCAGGCGCCGTACTCGCGCGACACCGCGACGCTCAGCACGAGGATGAGGTAGGCGTCGACCTCGCCGTCCAGGCGCGCCCCGAAGGGGGTGGCGGTCCCCGTCCGGCGGGCCACCCGCCCGTCCACGGCGTCGAGCACGAGCGCTCCGGCGGCGAGCGGGACCAGCGCGCCGACCGGCAGCGGCCCGCCCGCCGATCCGGCGACGAGCGCGGCGACCCCGGCGGTCAGGACCGCCCGGGTCAGGGTCACCCGGTCCGGGGGCAGGATCGGCTCGCCGCGGCGGGCCCGGCCGGCCGTCAGCAGCCCGGTGGCGGCCCAGCCCGAGGCCAGGCCGACGGCCCAGCCGGCGGCGCCGAGGTCCGCGACCAGCGAGAGGACGCCGAGCAGGACGGGCGTGGCGAGCGTGCCGAGGACCGTCTCCCGCGGGACCGAGCGCACGGAACCCCCTCAGCGTCGGACGCCTCTGAGGAGGAGCACGGACGCGCGGGCCGCCCGGTTCAACCGCAGGCCGGTGCGCTCCCGGCGACGTCCAGCTGGTGGGCCAGGTAGAGCAGCTCCCCGGTGGCGAGCTGCCGGCGCCGGGCGGCGAGCCAGTCGACGAGACCGGCCGGCGCGCCGGGGCCCTCGAGCTCGTCCTGCACCGTCTGCAGGATCGCCTCGACGAAGGACGCCTCGTCGGCGGGGTAGGTCCCGTCCGGGCCGGCGAGGACCACCCAGTCGGAGGAGCCCGCAGCCGCCACCGGGGCGCCGGCGGCGCGCAGGTGGGCGACGAGGTGGCGGCCGGTCCGGCTCTCCCCGGCCGGACGGCCGTGCCGGACGCGGGTGTCCATGCTGCGGTGGTAGGCGCCGAGGACGTCGTCGTCGTGCGGGTGGCCGGGCTCGAAGACGCTCTCGCCGTCGAAGTTCACCGTGAACCAGTAGGCGCCGCCCGGGGCGATCAGCCGCAGCAGCCCGGGCAGGACGGCCGGGACGTCGACCACGTCGAGGAAGGCGTGGGCCACGAGCAGGTCGGCCGGTTCCCCGGACCCGCCGTCCAGGAAGTCGCCGAGCTCGGCCTCCACCAGCCGCACCCGCAGCCCGCCCAGGCGGACGCCGTCGGTGAGGACCTCCGCCGGCAGGCCGGCGGTGCCGGCCCAGCGGCACAACCAGTCGCGGGAGTCGGCCAGGAGCTGCCGGTCGACGTCGAGCAGGGTGTACTCGCCGTCGGTGAGCACCCCCCACCCGAGCAGCCGGGCGACCATGGTCCCCAGCCCCGCGCCGACCTCGAGGACCCGCAGCGGTGCGGGCGGGAGCAGCCCCCGCAGCGTGTCCAGGACGGGGCGGTTGAGGGCCCGGTCGTCGACGGTCCGCTTGGCGGCCAGGTAGCGCGTGTACGGGTAGGCGCTCGTCGTCGCGGTGGGGGTCATCGCTTCTGCGCCACCAAGGCGTACTTGCGCACCCGGCCGCGGGCCAGCCAGTCGGCCCAGAGCTCGTGCGCGGCGAGGAGGTCGGCGAGTGCGCCGGCCCCGATCCGGTCGCCCAGCTCGTCGGAGGCGGCGCGGTAGCAGCGCAGCAGCGCCGCCGCCGTGGCGGCGTGGGCGGCGGTCCACTCCTCCCGGTGGGTGACGGTCAGGCCGGCCGCCCCGAGCAGGACGGTCAGCTCGCCGAGCCCGACCAGCCGGACGGTGTCGGCGGCGGGCATGCGCTCCCGCTCGGCGGCGGTGAGCGGCGGACCCTCCTCGAGGGTGCAGGCGAAGCGGCCGCCGTCCCCGAGCACGCGGGCCACCTCGGCCAGCAGGGCGGCCTTGTCCCCGAAGGCGAGCATCGTCTCGAGCAGCAGGACGACGTCGGCCGGGCCGTCCGGCAGCGGCGGCACCTGTGCCCGCTCGAACGAACAGGGCAGGTCACCGGCGAGCTCCCGGGCGGCGGCCAGGGCACCGGCTGACGAGTCGACGCCCCGGTACCGGCAGCCCAGCTCCGCGGTGAGCATCCGGCCGGGACCGGCGGTGCCGCAGCAGATGTCGAGGACCGCCACGCCCGGACCGATGCCGGCCCGGGCGGCCAGCCGGCGGACCTCGCTCGCCCGGACGAAGCTCTCCTGCCCGACGTACTCCCCGGCGGGGAAGGCGGCCGCCGCGGCCCGGGACAGCGCGGCGCGGTGCGCCTGCTGCCCGTCCTGCGCCGCCGTCCGGGATCCCGCGCTCATCGCACCTCCGCGTGCCCACCTGCCCAGGAGCACGCAGCGGCGGGCGAACCGGTTCACCGGCCCGCCGACCGGCGTCCTGGGCCGGGAGCGGGTAGGACGGGACCGGGCGCCGCCGGCGTCCCCACCCGCCCGCCGAACCCGCGAGGACGCCGATGCCCGCCCCGGACCTGGACACCGACCCCTGGCGGGTCCGCGAGCCCCGGGTGCGCCCCGACGCGCTCGCCGTGGCCGAGTCGCTGTTCAGCCTCTCCAACGGCTACCTCGGCGTCCGCGGGACCCTCGACGAGGTCGAGCCCTCGGAGATGCGCGCCACCTACCTGTCCGGCGTCCACGAGACCCACCCGCTGTCCTATCCCGAGGGTGGCTACGGCCACCCGGAGGAGGGCCAGGCGATGATCACCCTCGCCGACGCGTCGCCGCTGCGGCTGCTGGTCGACGGCATCCCGCTCGACGTCCGGGAGATCCGGGCGCAGGTCCACGAGCGCTCCCTCGACCTGCGTGCCGGCACCCTCGACCGTCGGGTCCGTTGGACGACACCGGCCGGCGCCACGGTGGAGGTGACCTCCCGTCGGCTGGTCTCGCTGGCCGAGCGGGCGGTGTGCGCCGTCCGCTACCAGGTCCGGGTGGTCGAGGGCGCGGCGCACGTGCTGCTGCGCTCGGAGCTGGCCGCGGGCTCGGTGATGCCGTCGGGGGTGGACAACGACGATCCCCGGGTCGCGCCGATCCTGGACGAGGCGTTCGAGCTGCGGGCGCGGCTGGCCGGCGCGACCGGCGGCGCGCTGGTCGAGCGCACCCGGCGCTCGGGCATCACGGTCGCGGCCGCGGTGGACCACGTGGTGGACGCCGGCCGGGTCGACACGACCGCCGACGACGAGCACGTGGTCACCACGGTGGCGGCTCACCTGCGCGCCGGGGAGACCCTCGCCGTGGTCAAGGTGGCCGGCTACGGCTGGTCGTACGACGCCGGGTCGGACTCCGTGCTCGGCGAGGCCTCGGCGGCCGTCGCCTCCGCCTTGGACCTGGGGTGGGAGGGGCTGCTCACGGCCCAGCGGGCGGTGCTGGACGAGCTGTGGGCGACGGCGGACGTCGAGGTCGACGGCGACCCGGAGCTGCAGCAGGCCCTGCGCTACGCGGTCTTCCAGCTCTGCTGCTCGGCCGCCGGCATCTCCGGCGCCCCGGTCGGCGCGAAGGGCCTCACCGGCCGCGGCTACAGCGGGCACACCTTCTGGGACGTCGAGGGGTTCGTGGTGCCGGCGCTGACCCTGCTGCGCCCGCGGTCGGCCGCGGAGCTCCTCCGCTGGCGATCGGCCACCCTCGACCTCGCCCGCGAGCGGGCGCGGACGCTGGGCATGGCGGGTGCCTCCTTCCCGTGGCGGACGATCAGCGGCCGCGAGGTCTCCGCCTACTGGCCGGCGAGCACCGCAGCGCTGCACGTCAACGCCGACATCGCCCGCGCCTTCTGGCTGTACCGCAACGTCACCGGCGCCGACCTCGACGAGGTCGGCGGGCTGGCCGTGCTGGTCGAGACCGCCCGCATGTGGACCGGCGTGGGGGCCGAGGACGCCGACGGCGGCTGGCACCTGTTCGGGGTGACCGGGCCCGACGAGTACACCGGCGTCGTCGACGACAACGTCTTCACCAACCTGATGGCGCGGCGGAACCTGCGCTGGGCAGCGGACGCCTGCCGCCGCCAGGAGGCGCGGGCGGCCGAGCTCGGGGTGGACCACGCCGAGATCGCCGCCTGGCGCGCGGCCGCCGACGCGGTGCACGTGCCGTGGGACGAGGGCCTGGGGGTGCACCCCATGAACGCCGGGTTCACGTCCTACCGGGAGTGGCCCTTCAAGCAGGACCCCGACGGCGCCCCGGTCCAGGACCACCACCACTACGCGACGTTCTACCGGCGGCAGGTGCTCAAGCAGGCCGACCTGGTCCAGGCCCTGTGGTGGTGCCGTGCGGAGTTCACGGCCGAGCAGGTCGCCCGCGACCTGGACTACTACGAGGCGCGGACGGTGCGCGACTCCTCCCTGTCGGCCGCCGTGCAGTCGGTCGTCTGCGCCGCGGCCGGGCACCCCGACCTGGCCCTGCGCTACCTGCGGGAGTGCGCGCTGGTGGACCTGCGCGACGTGCAGGGCGACACCGCCAAGGGCCTGCACCTGGCCGCGGTCGGCGGGGCGTGGCTGGCGCTGGCCGCGGGCCTGGGCGGCCTGCGGGAGGACGGCGAGGAGCTGGAGCTCGCCCCGGTGCTGCCGGCGACGCTGTCGCGGACGGCGTACTCGGTCACCTGGCGCGGTCGGGTGCTGCGGGTCGAGACGACCCGCGAAGGCACCACGGTGACGCTGCTGCGCGGGGAGGGGCCGGTGGCCGTCGTCGTCGACGGCGCTCCGCTCCGGGTCGCCGCCGACGCGCCCGCCACCGCCCCGCTGCGCACCCCGGACCCGCTGCTGCCCGAGCCGCGCCAGCCGGCCGGCCGCGAGCCCCGGACGTGAGCGTCAGAAGGGTGGCGGGTCCTCGTCGGGGGGCTCGGCTCCGGGGAGGGGTGGGCCGGTGAGGACGCGGGTGCCGGTGAGGGGGAGCAGGGGTGGGTCGCTGCCGGGAGCGCGGGATCGGCGGTGGGTGTCGGCGCGTCGTCGGCGGTGGGGGCGGCTGGTGCGGGTGACGCCGCTGGGGGTGGTGACGGTGAGGGTGCCGTCGGGGGCCAGCTGGTAGGTCCAGCCGCCGGCGTGGGTCTTGAGCCGGTGGTGCCGGCGGCACAGGCAGCACAGGTTGTGGCAGGCGGTGGGCCCGCCGGCGGCGTGCGGGATGACGTGGTCGGCGTCGGCCCACACCGCCCGGTTGGCGCAGCCGGGGTGGCGGCAGGTGCGGTCGCGGGTGTGCAGGTAGCGCACCTGCGCCGCCGACGGCCGGTACCGGTGTACGGCCGGTGGGGTGGTGAGGATGGGGCAGCCGCAGCAGGTGTGGGGGTGGGTGGGGCAGCCGCGGGCGGCGGCGGCGCGCAGTTCGGTGTCGGTGGCCACGGCCAGCAGCCGCCCGTCGGTGTCGGTGAACGCGTACCGCAGCGCGCCCTGGGCGGGGGCGCGCAGGCCGATCGCGTCCAGGTCCGCGAGCAGGCGGCGCAGGTGGGTGGCGGTGATCGGTTCGCCGTCGACCTCGGCGGTGGGGGCGGGCACCGCTCCGCGGGTGAACGCCGCGGGGACCGGCCCGCCGGCGGCCAGGAACTCCTCCACGGTGAGCGCGGCCGTCAGCGCGGCCAGGGGCACGTCGACGGTGAGGGTGGCGGTGACCGGGGTGCGGTCGGCGCCGGGTTGCAGGATGCGGTCGGCCAGCGCTCCGGCGCGCAGCACCCCCAGCGGCCGGGGGTCACCGGCGGTCGTCGCGGCCCGGGCGTCGGCGTCGGCGGTGCGCCGGCAGGCCACCGCCAGCTCGTGCGGCATGCGGGCGACCAGCTCGCTGACCCCGTCACCGAGCGGGCGCACGGTCACGTCGCAGCCTGCTTCGGCCTGGGCGCGGCGCCGGTCGGCGGCGGCGGCGTCGCGGGCGGTGAGCTCGTGGCGGACCGCGGCCTCCAGCTGGCGGATCGACAGCTCGGCGGCGGCCGGGAGGACGGCGGCCTCCACCTCGGCGATCACGGCCGGATCCACGCCGCGGGCCTTCCAGCCGAGCTGGTCGGCCAGCACCCGGGCCCGCGGCCAGTCCAGGGTGCCGGCGTCCAGGGCGGCGAGGGTGGCCGGCAGCTTCTCCGCCAGCGTCGCGGACCGGTCGACCAGCTTCCCGGCCGCGGTGCGCGAGCAGGCCAGCACGGTGGCCAGCTCGTCGGCGAAGAACTCGCTCACCCCCTCCGGCTCACCCGGGCGGCGCTGCTCGTCGTCGCCGTGGGTGTGGCGGGGGTCGGGGCGGGCGGCGGCCAGGCCCAGCACCGCCCGCACCCGCAGCCCGGCCAGCATCGCCTCGGCGGCGGTGATCTGCTGCAGCAGCGCAGCCTCCTGCGCACTGCTGCGGCGCGGCGGCAGCATCTCCGGCAGCGTCTCCGGCACCCACCCCGGATCGGTCGGCAGCGGCTCCACGTCCCGCTCCGGCGGAGCGGCCAGCGGCACCACGGTCACCCCGACCGCGAACTCCCGCACCCCCGCCATGACCAGCACGCTAGACCGGGACTACGACAATTTCCGGGCCGCCGACCAGGGGTTCAGCCGGCGAGGCGACCGCGCCGGACGGCCCGGGCCCACGGGGGATGGCCCGGGACGGACGCCGGCGCGGCCGCCTCACCCCTGTCATCGCCGGTGCCCGCCGCAGGGGTGCGCACCGTTCCCACCCGTCCCGGCGACCCCACCTGCCGCACCGGAACCCCGCCGAGCCCTTCCCTCCGGGGCGTCGCACCCGCGATCGTGGTGTGCGTCACAGCTGCGCTCGAGGAGGGGAGATGGCGGACGTCCACGAGAAGGGCGGCGTCGACGGCGGGGTGGTCGTCGGCCACGACGGCTCCGCGTGCGCGCAGGAGGCGCTGGTCTGGGCCGCCGACCTGGCCGCACGCGCCGGCCTGCCACTGCACGTGATCCGCTGCTGGCACATGACGACGGCGCCGCGGCCGCGCACCTGGGAGCCGGGCTACGTCCCGCCGCTCGCCGACTTCGCGCAGGCCGTGCGCGAGGAGCTGGACGCGTGCGTGGCGCGCGCCGGGCTGGACCCGCGCCTGGCGGTGCGCACCCACGCGGTGCACGGGCCCGCGCCGGCGGCGCTGCTCGCGGCGGCGCGCCGCGCGGACCTGCTGGTGGTCGGCGCCCGCGGGCACGGCGGCCTCGCCCGCCGGCTGCTGGGCTCGGTGAGCGACTCCTGCGTCCACGCCGCGCCGTGCCCGGTGACGGTGGTGCGCTCGGGCACCCGCCGGTCCCGGACCGGCCCGGCTCCCGCAGTGGCGGACCCGGCACCGCCGGGCTGAGGGCCGACCGCCCCTGATCCGTCAGGCGCCGTCCAGCACCTCGACCGCGTCCCCGAGGCCGACGGGGCCGGGCTCCTCGACGGTCGCGTACATGCCGAACACGGCGGCGCCGTTGTCCGGCAGGTGCGCGACCGGGGTGGTCAGGTCCTGGGCGAGCTCGCCGCGGTAGCGGACGATCGCCTTGAGCGTGCCGAAGTCGACCTCGCCGGTCTCCGGGGACTCGTTGGTGACCACGCAGCGGGGCACCGGTCCGACCACGCGCACCGTCGCCCCGCCCAGCCGGACCTGCCGGCCGGCCCAGGTGTCCTCCTCGTGCACGTCGCACCCGTCCAGCTCGACCAGCATCCGGAAGCGCCGGTGGTCCAGCACCTCCCCACCGGGGGCGACCCGGCGCAGGTGCTCGATCGTCGCCGACGACACGATCGTCACCGGGTGGACGTCGACCCCGGCCCCGGCGGTGTCGGTCGCGACCAGGTGCACGGGCACGCCGACGAACTCGCTCAGCGCCGCGTCCCACGGGCCGGTCACCAGCCGGCCCGGCACGCCGCGCCCGTAGAAGTCGGTCACGACCGGCTCGCCCAGCTCCGCCGTCGTCCCCTCGACCGGGTCGCGGCCGGGGATCCGCAGCGACAGGTGCCCGCGGCCGGCGTCGTACTCGGCGCTGATCCGGACCAGCGGGCCGTGGTGCTTGCCGTTGAACAGCCGGCCCCGGGCGTCGACGAGGTGGAAGCGCCGGTTCTCCTCGACGCCGTTCGCGGTGATCAGCACGCCGGGAGGCGAGTGCAGCGCGGTGCCCTTGACGGGCGTCGTCGACAGGCGGGAGACGACGGGCATGGTGCTCCGATCCGGGGAGGGGCGACGTCCGAGGGTAGGCAGCGCGGCCCGCCGTCAGCCCACCACCCACGTGTCCTTGGCGCCACCGCCCTGGGACGCGTTGACGACCAGGTCGCCCTCGGCCGGCGACACCCGGGTGAGGCCGCCCGGCAGCACGACGGTCTCGTCGTCGACGCAGAAGGCGAACGGCCGGTAGTCCACGTGACGCGGCACGAGCGCGCCGTCGACCACGGTGGGGTGGGTCGACAGCGCCACGGGTTCCTGCGCGATCCACTGCCCGGGCGCGGCGAGGACGGCGGCGCGGGCCCGCTCCAGCCGGTCGGCCCCGGCCCGCGGCCCGATGAGCACCCCGTGACCGCCGGAGCCCCACCGCGGCTTGAGCACCAGCTCCGGCAGCCGGTCCAGCGCGACCCGGCGCTGCGCCGGGTCGCCGAGGTCGTACGCGGGGACCGAGCGCAGCAGGGGCTCCTCGCCGAGGAAGAAGCGGACCAGGTCCTCGACGTAGACGTAGGTGCGCTTGTCGTCGGCGACGCCGCTGCCGAAGGCGTTGACGACGGTCACCGTGCCGGCGCGCAGCGGGCCCAGCAGCAGCGCGCCGAGCTCGTTCGGCCGGCCGTCGTCGCCGGTCAGCCGCTCCTCGCCGGTGCGACGCCAGAGCACGTCCACCCGCCGGCCGTCCGGCAGCGCCAGCACGTCGCCGCGGACGACGAGCTGCTCCGGCAGCACCACCGGCGCGCCGGCCATCTCGCCGAGCCGGTCGATCTCCCACGGGATGCCGCCGCGCGGCCCGTCGCCGAGCACGGCGACCACCGGGTCGGCGCGGTCGGCGGCGGCCGCCAGCATCCGCCGCATCGCAGTGACGGCGGCCTCCCGCACGGGTGCGGGGCCCGGCCGCACGCCCAGCCGGGGCGCCACCAGGTCGCGCGCGGCCAGGGCGAAGGCCAGCAGCGACGGGGTGCGCACGTTGTCCTCCAGCACGACGAGCCGGCCGTCGGCGCCGCGGACGAGGTCGGGTCCGGCCATGCCGATCCAGCGGCGCGGCGTCGCCAGCCCCGGCGCCAGGTAGATGCTGGTGTCCAGCACCTCGGCCGGGACGACGCCGGCGCGGACCGCCTCGCGCGGGCCGTGCGCGTCGGCGACGAGCGCCTCCAGCGCCCGCAGCCGCTGGTGCAGGCCGGCGGCCACCTGCTCCCACTCGGCCCGCAGCACCACCCGCGGCACCGGGTCCAGTCGGAACGGGTGCTCCTCGCCGGCCATCCCGTGCTCCAGGCCCAGCCCGGCCGCCGCCCGGGTGACGTCCGCGGCGAGCCGGCCGGGGCCGTACGCCCGGACGGCGGCCAGGGCCGCGGCCGCGTGGTCCCGGTCGCCGCCGCCGGGCAGCAGCGCCTCGTCCAGCGGCGCCGGCGGGCCGGTCACCACCTCCGAGGTGCTCACGCCGCGGCCCGCAGCGCCGCGGCCCGTTCCGCCGCGGCCAGGGCGGCGCGGGCGACCCACCGGCCCTGCTGCGGATCGGTGACGTCGAAGCCGAACGGAGCGTTGGCCTCCAGCGCCACCGACCGGCCGTCCGGCTCGACCAGCACGTCGACGCCCATCAGGCCGCCGCCCAGCGCGGCGACCATCCGCCGGGCCAGCCGCGCCAGGTCCGGCGGCGCCTCGTACACCCGCGGGTAGACGGTGCCGGAGGTGACCAGCGCGCCGTCGGACCGGGACTTCTCGTAGGCCGGGGAGGTGGACGTCGGGGTGGCGAACAGGCGCACGCAGGCCGGCTCGGCGATCCACTCCTGCAGCAGCGCGGCGCCGCGCCGGTGGCCGCCCTCGGCCTCGTGCGCCCCCCCCCCCGCCGCCCCCCCCCCGGGCCCCCCGCCCTGCACGCACACGACCAAATTCACCGCGCCCCCCCCCCCCCCCCG
>NZ_JBJNRJ010000005.1:0-133158 GCF_046233715.1 Trujillonella humicola
CGGCGTGGTTGAGCAGCCGCTGCGTCGCATCCGGCGTCCGGTCACCGGCCTGCTCGGCCAGCGTCCACCCATTCTTGCGCTCCAAGCCCGACAGCAGCCCCTGCAGATACCGCCCGGCCTGCGCCCGCGGCTGCGGACGGGCGAACCGCGGCCCGATCCGCCAGGACACCTCCTCCAGCCCCGCCGCCCATCCCTGCACCTCGGCCATGCAGACATCGTCGGACATCCGCCGACCGTCGTCCGCGTCTCCGCCTCACTCCGGTAGACACGCCGCAGCGATCCGCGGCCGTGCAGCTGTAGTACTAGGCGTCCGCCGCCGCGGCCGCCGGAGGGCGGGTGTACCGCGTGACCGACGTGTTCCACGGCCGCGCCGCGGGCCGCCGGCCGCTGTTCGCGCAGCTCACCTGGCTCAACGGGGACGGCGACCCCGTGCGGGCCGACGCCGCCGAGCACGGTGGCCGCGACCGCATCTGGCCCGCCGTCCGGGACATCGACGGGATCGTCGAGGTGCTGGCCCTGCGCAGCGCCGACCACCGCGTCGTCGTCGTCGGCATGGCCACCGGACGCGAGACGCACCAGGCCGTCCAGCGGACGATCGCCGCGACGCCGCTCCTGCCCGACGAGGACCCGGCGCTGCTGACCGGCGCCGACCGCATCGACCTGGTGCGCGTCGTGTCGGCCGATCTGCCGACGGCGGTCGCGTCGTGACCGCCGACGTGCGGGTCCCGGTCGTGGCGGCCGGCACCTGGGTCGCCTCGGACTGCCGCACCCGCGCCGCCTTCACCGTCCGCGGCCTCACCGGACCGGTCACCGGCACCCTCGCGCTCAGCCACGGCGAGGTCGAGGTCGACGCCGCCGGCACCCCGCGGCACGCGCGCGCCGAGCTGGACCTGCGCACCGTGGACACCGGCATCACCCGGCGCGACGCCGACCTGCGCAAGCCGTCCCTGCTCGACGCCGACCGCCGCCCGGCGATGACCTGGTCGGCCGACCGCTTCACCCGCGGAGCGGACGGGTCCTGGACCGCCGACGGCGTGCTCGCCCTGCGCGGCACTTCGACGCCGCTGGCCGTGCGGGCGGTTCCCGAGCTGCGCGACGGCCGGCTGCTGCTGCGCGCCACCGCCACGGTGGACCGCCGATCGGTGGGCATCCGCGCGCCCCGCCTGGTGATCGGCACGGAGGTCCGCATCGTGGTCGAGGCCGAGCTGGCGCCGGCCCGGACCGGCTGACCCCGGCCGCACCCGCCGTGCGTCGTCGTCCCGAGCCCGGGGGAGCGCCCGGCGGCGCCGGACGTGGCCGCCGCCACGACGGACCGGGGCATCCCCGCGGTGCTGCCGCTGTTGAGCAGACGTGAGCATCCAGCACGCCCCGCACACCCCCGTCCGCACCGCCGTGTCCGCCGCGGCCCGGCCGCTCCGGTGCCTCCGGCACCGGGTCTGGATGGCCGCCTGCCAGGACTGCCGCGACGCGCACCGCGACCGCTCGACCCGAGCGCCGCGATCGTCCGCGTCAGCCGCGTGACCGACGGCCCGACCCACGTCCCCCCGCGCCTCCGGGTGCGGGGGGACGTCGCGTCTGCGGGCCCTGGCCCGTCGCCGGCCGGGGCGCGGGACAATGGCGGCATGAGCGAGCAGACCGAGCAGAAGAGCATCGGCAAGCGGGCCAACGAGCTCAACGCCCAGATCCGCTACACGATGTGGTCGGTGTTTCGGCTGACCAGCACGGTCGACGACGAGCAGCGGGCCGCGATGGCCGACGAGGTCCAGGGGCTGTTCGACGAGCTCGCCGGCAAGGACGTCGTCGTCCGCGGCACCTACGACGTCGCCGGCTTCCGGGCCGACGCCGACCTCATGGTCTGGTGGCACGCACCCGGCGCCGAGGCCCTGCAGGAGGCCTACACCCGGCTGCGCCGCACCGCCCTGGGGCGGCAGCTCGAGCCGGTCTGGTCGCAGTTCGCCCTGCACCGCCCGGCGGAGTTCAACCGCTCGCACATCCCGGCGTTCCTCGCCGACGAGGAGCCGCGCCGGTTCGTCTGCGTCTACCCCTTCGTCCGGTCCTACGAGTGGTACCTGCTGCCCGACGAGGAGCGGCGGGACATGCTCAAGGAGCACGGCATGCAGGCCCGGCCCTACCCGGACGTGCGGGCCAACACCGTGGCCTCGTTCGCGCTCGGCGACTACGAGTGGATGCTGGCCTTCGAGTGCGACGAGCTGCACCGCATCGTCGACCTGATGCGCGACCTGCGGGCCAGCCGCGCCCGGCGGCACGTGCGCGAGGAGGTGCCGTTCTACACCGGCGTCCGCAAGTCGGTCGCCGAGCTGGTCACCGACCTCGCGTGAGTGGAGTGCGGGAGTTCAGGAAATCTGCACTCGCGCACTCCCCTCAGGCCGGGCGCAGGCGGATCGAGACGCTGTTGATGCAGTAGCGGTCGCCGGTCGGGGTCTGCGGGGCGTCGTCGAAGACGTGCCCGAGGTGGCTGTGGCAGCTGCCGCAGAGGATCTCGGTGCGCAGCATCCCGTGGCTGCGGTCCTCCCGGAGGACGACGTTGTCGGCGGCCGACGGCTCGTAGAACGACGGCCACCCGCAGTGGCTGTCGAACTTCGTCTCCGAGGTGAACAGGTCCGCGCCGCAGGCCCGGCAGGTGTAGACGCCGACGGTCTTCGTGTCGACGTACTCGCCGGTCCACGGCCGCTCGGTGCCGGCCTGGCGCAGCACCGCGTACTCCTCGGGGGAGAGCTGCGCGCGCCACTCGGCGTCGCTCCTGGTGACCTTCGGCTGCTGCTCCGCGGACGTCGACATGCCCCCACGGTACGGCGGCGGCGCCAGCCGCAGCGGCCCTCCGATCACCGCCCGAGCCCGGCCTCCCGGGCCCGCACGATGGCCTGCGCCCGGTCGGTGACCTGCAGCTTGGTGAGCACGTTGGACACGTTGTTGCGCACCGTCTTGGGCGACAGGTACAGCGCCGCGGCGATCTGCGCGTTGGACCGGCCGGCGGCCACCAGGTCCAGGACCTCCCGCTCGCGGGCGGTCAGCTGCGGGAAGGCTGCGTCGGGACCGCTCGGGCGGCCGGCGAAGAACTCGGCGATCCGCCGGGCGAGCGCCGCGCCGAACACCGCGCCACCGGCCGCGACGGTGGTGATGGCCCGTACGACCTCCTCCTGGTCGGCGCCCTTGAGCAGGTACCCGCGGGCACCGGCGCGGACGGCGGCGAACACCGTGCCGTCGTCCTCGCTCATGGTGAGGACGACGACGCCGACCGAGGGGCTCTCCGCGGTGATCCGCCGGGTGGCCTCGATCCCGTCGAGCACCGGCATCTGCACGTCCATGACGACGACGTCGGGCTGCTCGTCGAGGGCCAGCTCGACCGCGCTCGCCCCGTCGGCGGCGGTGCCCACGACGGCGAGCCCCGGCACCGAGCCCAGCAGCACGGCCAGCCCGTCGCGGTAGACGGGGTGGTCGTCGACCACCATCACCCGCAGCGGCTCCTCCGCTTCGCTCACCCTGGCTCCCCTCCTCCCGCGGGCGCGGCCCGCATCCCTCCCTCGACGGGCAGCTCCGCCCGCACCACGGTCCCGCCCTCCGGCGGGCAGGTCACCGAGCAGCGGCCGCCCAGCTCGGCGGCGCGCTCGCGCAGCGACACCAGCCCCACCCCGGCCGGGGCCGCCGGGTCGATGCCGACGCCGTCGTCGGCCACGGTCACCACCAGCCGGCCGGCTGCGTCGCGCTCCAGCGACACCCGCACCGCGGTGGCGCGGGCGTGCCGGGCGACGTTGGCCAGCGCCTCCGACGCGATCCGGTAGGCGGCCACCTCCACCGCGGCGGGCAGCCCGTCGGCGTCGGGCCCGGCGGTCACCGTGGTGGCGACGGTGGCGGGCAGCAGCCGCTCGGCCTGCTGGCGCACCGCTCCGGCCAGCCCGAGGTCGTCCAGCGCGGGCGGGCGCAGGTCGTGCACCAGCCGGCGGACGTCGGCCAGCGCCCCGGCCACCTCGTCGCGGGCCTGCCGCAGCACGGCGTCGGCGTCGTCGGGGCGGGTGCCGGCCAGGTTGCGGGCGGTGTCGATGCGCAGCACGACCGCGCCCAGCGCCGGGCCGAGCCCGTCGTGCAGGTCGCGGCGCAGCCGTCGACGCTCCTCCTCGCGCGCGGCGACCAGCTGCTCGCGGCTGGTCTGCAGCGCGCCGGCGAGCGCGCTGGCCCGCGCCGCGGCGGCGGCCTGCCGGACGACGTCGGCGAGTAGCCGCTCGTCACGGGCGACCAGCGAGGCGCGGACGCCGTCGCGGGGGAGCAGCAGCCGGCCGACCTCCTCGCCGCGGTAGGCGATCGGCAGCGTCTGCACCGCCGCCGGACGCCGGCCGGACTCGGCCAGCAACCGCTCGCCGGAGGCGGAGTCGACCTCGACGCCCACGTAGGGGGACCGGAACGCCTCGGCGACGGCGGCGGTGACGGCCGTCAGCTGCGCCTCGGGGCCCTCGGAGCGCTCGAGCCGCTCGGCGAGCCCCGACACCACCCGGTAGGGGTCCTCCCGCTCGCCGAGCACCCAGCGGCGGACGACCCGCCACAGCGGAGCGCGCAGCGGCACGTACAGGCCGGCCACCAGGAGCAGGGTGAGCAGCGTGGCGTCGCGCTCCCCGATCCGGCCGTCGACGACCGTCCCGATGCCGGCGAGGACCGCCAGGTCGATCAGCACCACGCCGACGGCCAGGCCGCCGTAGACCAGGGTGCCGCCGAGGAGCCGGTCGATGTCGACCAGCCGCGGCCGCAGGATCCCGACGGCCACGGCGGACCCGGTCAGGGTGACGGCGACGGACAGGCTCGCGGAGCTGAGGTCGCCGGGTGCCAGCAGGGTCGCGAGCATGACGAGCGCATCGGCGACGCCGGCCCACAGCAGCCAGCGCATCCGACCGCGGTCCTCCCCGACCGCCCGGCGGTAGCGGCCGACCACGATCGCGAGCGGGACGACCACACCGAGCAGCGCCGCGGGGAAGGCGATGCGCAGCAGCGGTAGCACGACCGCCTCGGGCAGCGGCAGGCTGGTGGGGTCGAGGTCGAGCGACCGGTAGATCTCGGGGACCTGCGTCCCGGCCCGGGCGTCGGCGATCTCCGAGGGCACGACCATGAGCAGGGTGGGCAGCAGCGCCGTGGACGCCAGGCTCGCCAGCGCCACCGGCCGCCACCGTCCCGCGGGGAGCCGGCCGTCCGGGTAGAGCAGCAGGAGCAGGGGGAGCCCGAGCAGCAGCCAGGCACCGAACCGCTGCACCAGCCAGAACGCGAGGCTGGACCCCGGCAGCGGCGGGTCGCTCTGCAGGGCGTAGGTCAGGTACGACTGCGCGGCGCCGTCGACCGCCCACAGGAGCCCCGTCGTGCCGACGACCCAGGACACCGCGTTGCGTGGCCGGCGGCGCAGCAGCAGGGCGGCCGGGACGAGCAGGCCGAGCCCCGGCAGCCCGAACACCCAGCCCGGCGTCGTGTCGGCGGCCGCCCGCGCCGCGGCGGGGGTGACGACGTCGAGGACGACCGCCGTCAGGCCCGCGGCCAGGGTGAGGCAGAGGAGGGCCCAGGCCGTCGCGCGGACCCAGCCGCGGACCTCCTCGGGGTCGGGGCGCGCCGGCGCGGGAGGGCCCTCCGGCACCGTCGCATCGAGCCCCGCCACGGGGGCAGCCACCTGCACGCGCAGGATCCTCGCCCGTCGCCGTCCCGCCCGTCACGAGGCAGGTGTCCCGTGTCGCCCGGGACGGCGACGAGGACCGGATCGAGGGCGGCCGGCCCTGGGTGCCCGGGACGGCGCCCCGCGACGGTTCTCCCAGGCGGTGCACCGGGCACCGCGACCACGACTCCGGGAGACGCCATGTCCCTCACCACCACCCCCGCCGCCGCCCGCACCGACGGGGCTCCCCGCGCCGCCGGTGCCCCGCCCCGCCCGCCGGCGTCCACCCGGTCGGTCCGCCGGGCCGGTGCCGCCGTCGCCGCCGGGTCCGCCATCTGGGCCGGGGGGATCCTCGCCTTCGGGCTGGACCCGCAGGACGGTTGGCAGGGGCTGACCTACAACCTGACCTCGTTCCTCTTCCAGGTCGGCCTCGTGGCCCTGGTGTCGGTGCAGTTGCGCACCGGCGCGATCGGCACGGGCCGGCTGGCCCGGTTCCTCCTGCACGCCGAGCACGTGCTGCTGGGCCTGGCGATGGTGTCGACCCTCCTCTACGCCTTCTTCCCGGAGCACCGCGAGGAGGGCTGGTTCCTCGCACTGGACGCCTTCTGGCCGCTGTCGATGATCGGCATGTTCGCCATCGGCATCCGCATCGCCGTCGCCGGCCGCTGGACCGGTGCAGCCCGCTGGTGGCCGCTGGGCGCCGAGAGCTGGGCGCCGATCAACATCCCGATCGCCGGCGCCCTGCCGGCGCTGTCGCCCTACGTCGCCGCCGGTCACCTCCTCGTCGGGTACGCGGCGCTCGGCGTGGTCCTGGCGCTGCGGCCCGAGCTGACCGGGGCGCGCGACTGAACGAGGACCCCGCCGCCCCCGCGTCCCGACCGGACGCGGGGGCGGCGGCATGCGCGCTGGCAAGCTGACGTCATGACCGCCCCCGACGGCCCGCTGCCCGACGTCTGGTTCACCCGAGACCTGCCGGTGCTGCGGGCCATCGCCCGGCTGGTCGACGAGCCGAAGCACGGGGGCGCGCCGTACCTGCTGGGGGCGGTCGTGCCGGCCAGCGGCCTGCCGAAGGCGGACGTGGTCGCCGCCGCGAGGGCGCTGGCGGCGACGGGCTACATCGAGGCGCTCACCAACCACGCCGGCGACATCGTGCGGATCACCGGCATCTCCGGCGAGGCGCGGCGGCTCGCCGGGCTCTGGCCGACGCCGCAGGGCGAGTGGGAGCGGCTGCTGGAGCAGCTCGCCGTCCGGGCGGCGAACGCACCGACCGACGTGGAGCGGCAGCGCTGGCAGACCCTCGCCGACGCGGCGGCGGCGGTCGGGGAGGACGCCGGGGCGCTGCTCATGCAGGCGCTCGTCGGCGGGTACGTGCCCCGCGCCCGCTGAGCCGGGCGGTCAGGCGCGATCGGCGACCGCGGCGCCGTCGTGCTCGTGCCGGGCGCAGTGCGCGCAGCAGTAGAAGTGGCCGTCGACGACGACGCCGTGGCCGATCACCTTGCACCCGCAGTGCTCGCACACCGGGGCCATGCGGTGGATCGCGCACTCGAAGCTGTCGAAGACGTGCCGGACGCCGGCGGCGACCACCTCGAAGCTCATGTCGTAGTCGTTGCCGCAGACCTCGCAGACCGCCATGGTCCCTCCTCGCCGCGCCGCGTCGACCTCCCGTCCCTTCCCCGCACCGGGACCGATCACACCGCTCCCGGGAACGACAGCGCCCCGCCCGGCGGAGCCGGACGGGGCGCTGCGAGCTGATCGGGGAGGATCAGAGGGGGGTGACGTTCGCCGCCTGCGGGCCCTTCTGGCCCTGCTCGATGTCGAACGCGATCCGCTGGCCCTCGTCGAGCGAGCGGTACCCGCTGGTCTGGATGGCCGAGTAGTGGACGAAGACGTCCGGTCCGCCACCGTCGGGGGTGGCGAAGCCGAACCCCTTCTCAGCGTTGAACCACTTCACTGTTCCTTCGGGCATTGCTCGCTCCTAGCTGCGGTGGTGCACCGGGGTCCTGCCATAGCGCAGGGCCTTCCCGACGAATCAGACCCTAGCGGGTGATCGCCCCGCTGAGGAGCGGGGGAGCGCGCCCGTCGCGCGGTCCTTGCGCCGATCCTGCGGAATCCGGGCGGGTGCCGTGCGGCGCCGGGCTCAGTGTCGTCCCTGCCGGAGGAGCCGGCCACGGACACGCAGGGAGCCCCGTCATGAGCACCACCGCCCCGTACCGCCTGGTCGACGTCGACGACCTGGAGGACGGCGACCTCGCCGCCCGCATCGCCGAGATCGGCATGCCGCCCGTCGTGGCCCCGCGCCGGCTGCCCGCCCCACCCGCGGCCCGCCAGGCCGAGGTCGACGCCGTGGTCACCGCCTGGACCGTCGTCCGGGACCGGCGCACCGCGGTGCACGCCCACGGGCTCGGCGCCTCCGCCGCGGCGCTCCTGGCCTGACCCGGGCGGCGTCCCCGGCGGGCCGCCGCCCGCGGCACGCGCCCGATACCGTTCCGCGACGGCGCACACGGCGCACACGGCGCACCGGCGGGCGGGAGGGGTCGCATGGCGGGGACCGGCCGGTCCGGCACGTCCCCGCGCCGCGCCGGGCTCCTGGTCGCCGCGCTCGTCGCCGTCGTCGCGGCCGCGCTGGCCTGGCTGGCCGCCGAGGTCGACGACCGAGCCCACCAGGAGCTGCTGCAGAAGGAGGTCGAGCAGGCCGGCGCCCTGCTGACGACGCAGGTCGCCGTCCTGGAGACCCAGATGGCCGACGCCGGCCGGGTCGCCGCCGCCACGGGCGGCCAGTCCGGCCCCTTCGAGAGCATCGCCGCCCGTGCGGTGGAGCGGAACCGCGGGCTGTCGCTGTCCCTGTGGCGGGCCGGCCCCGACGGCGCCGAGCTGCTGGCCCAGCAGGGCGGGGCGCCGGTGCTGTCCGGGCCGGGTGCCGACACGTCGTTCGTGGAGGGAGTCCCGGCCGACGGGCGGCTGACGGTCGCCGGTGTCGTCACCGACGGCGAGTCCGAGGCTTTCGGCTACGGGCTGCGGCTCGCCGACGACGACGCGGGGCTGGTCGTCTACGCCGAGACCCGGGTGGCCGCGGACCGGCGGCTGCCCGAGTCGGAGGGCGGCCCGTTCAGCGGTCTCGACTTCGCGATATACCTCGGGACCGCCCCCGATGGCGACCAGTTGATCGGTGCGACCGAGCCGGTGCCGGACGGCGACGACACCGCCATGGTCACCGTGCCCTTCGGCGACGGGGCGCTGACCTTGGTGGGCGCCTCGCCCGAGCCGCTCACGGGCACCCTGTCGTCGGCGCTGTGGGCGATCGTGCTCGGGGTGGGCGTCGCGCTGGCCGCCGGAAGCGGTCTGGTGGTGTCCGCGCTCGCGGGCCGGCGGGCCGTCGCCGAGCGGCTGGCCGCGGACAACCGGCGGCTGTACGAGGAGCAGCGCGGGATCGCCGGGACCCTCCAGCACGCGCTGCTGCCCGACGTGCCCCGGTTGGACGGCGTCGAGGTCGCCGCCCGCTACGTCGCCGGTGCGGAGGAGCTCGACGTCGGCGGCGACTGGTTCGACGTGGTCGACCGCGGGCCCGGCTGCTGCGTGTTCGTGGTCGGCGACATCACCGGGCACGGGCTGCCGGCGGCCACCACCATGGCCGAGCTGCGCTTCGCCGTCCGCGCCTACCTCGCGCAGGGCGACGACGTCGAGGTGGTGGCCGCCAAGCTGCGCGGCCTGCTCGACGTCGCCACCGGGCACCGGTTCGCGACCGTGCTCCTGGGCGAGCTGGACACCCGTGCCCGACGCGTGCGGCTGGTCCGGGCCGGCCACTTCCCGCCGCTGCTGGCCGCCGGCCGGACGGTCGCCTGGCTGGAGGGCCCGGTCGACCCGCCGATCGGGGTGGACGTGCGCGCCCCGTCGGTGGCCCAGAGCTTCGACCTGCCCGCCCGGGGGACCCTGCTGGCGTTCACCGACGGGCTGGTGGAGCGCCGCGGCGAGGACCTCGACGAGGGACTGGCTCGGCTGCACGCGGCCGCCGCCGTGGTCGACGACCAGCCGCTGGAGGCGGCACTCGACGAGGTGATGGCCGCCCTGGGCAGCGACCGCGCCCGGGACGACACCGTGCTGCTGGGCCTGCGCTGGACGGCCGGCGGGGGAGCGACGGGGCAGGGCTAGGTTGCCGGCGTGCCCGACCTCTTCGCGCCGCTGCCCCTCGCCCACGGCCGCCCGATGCCCAACCGGCTGGCCCTCGCCCCGCTGACCAACCGGCAGAGCCACGCCGACGGGACACTGTCCGAGGCCGAGCGCCGCTGGCTGGTGCGCCGCGCGCGCGGCGGGTTCGGGCTGACCATGACCTGCGCGTCGCACGTGCAGCCGAACGGCCGGGGCTGGGGTGGGCAGCTGGCGGTCCACTCCGACGCCCACCTCGACGGGCTCATCCGGCTGGCCGCCGACCTGCGCGCGACCGGCACGCTCGCCGTCGTCCAGCTGCACCACGCCGGCGCCCGGGCCGAGCGTGCGGAGGTCGCCGACCCGGTCGCCCCCTCCGACCTCGACGGCGCCCGCGCGCTGACCACCGGCGAGGTCGAGCAGCTGCGGGAGGACTTCGTGGCCGCCGCCGTCCGCGCCGAGCGCGCCGGCTTCGACGGCGTCGAGGTCCACGGCGCGCACGGCTACGTGCTCACCCAGTTCCTGTCGGCGGAGACCAACCGGCGCACCGACGCCTACGGCGGCGCCCTGGAGAACAGGGCCCGCCTGCTGCTGGAGGTGCTCGACGGTGTGCGGGCCGTGTGCGGACCGGAGTTCCAGCTGGGCCTGCGGCTGTCGGTCGAGCGGTTCGGGCTGCGCACGCTGGAGATGCGTGACCTGGTGACCGAGCTGTACCGGCGGGGCGGGCTGGACTACCTGGACCTGTCGCTGTGGGACGTCACCAAGGACCCGGTGGACGAGGAGGCGCAGGGCCGGCCGCTGCTCGACCTGTTCGCCGAGCTGCCGCGCGGGGAGGTGCGGCTCGGCGTCGCCGGGAAGGTCCGGACGCCGGCCGACGCCGTCGACGTGCTCGAGCGCGGCGCCGACTTCGCCTTCGTCGGGCGGGCCGCCCTCGCGAACGCCGGCTGGCCCTCGCTGGCCCGGGACCCGGACTGGGAGCCGGTGCCGCTGCCGGTCGGCCCCGACCACCTGGCCGCCGAGGACGTCTCCCCGGTCTTCGTCGACTACCTGCGGACCGACTTCCGCGGCATCGTGGCGCCCTAGCCGGCGGACCGGCTCCACGAGCGAGGAGAGGACGACGATGAGCGAGGCGGCGCAGCAGGGGACGGCCCGGGCGAACATCGGGGTGGTGGGCCTGGCGGTGATGGGGGCGAACCTGGCCCGCAACCTCGCCGGCCGCGAGGGCAACACGGTGGCGGTGTGGAACCGCTCGCCGGCGCGCACCCAGGCGCTGGTCGACCAGTTCCCGGAGACCGGCTTCGTCGCCGCCGACACCGTCGACGACTTCGTGGCGGCGCTCGCCCGGCCGCGGACGGCGATCGTGATGGTGCAGGCCGGGCCCGGCACCGACGCGGTGATCGAGCAGCTGGCGGCGCGGTTCGAGCCCGGCGACATCATCGTGGACGGCGGCAACGCCGACTTCCACGACACCATCCGCCGCGAGCGGGCGCTGCGCGAGCGCGGCCTGGAGTTCGTCGGCGCGGGCATCTCCGGCGGGGAGGAGGGGGCGCTGCGCGGGCCCTCGATCATGCCCGGCGGGTCGGCGGAGGCCTACGCGACGCTGGGACCGATCCTGGCCTCGATCGCGGCGGTGGCCGAGGGGCGGCCGTGCGTGACCCACGTGGGCACCGACGGCGCCGGGCACTTCGTCAAGATGGTGCACAACGGCATCGAGTACGCCGACATGCAGCTGATCGCCGAGTCCTACGACCTGCTGCGCCGGGTCGGCGGGCTGGACGTGCCGGCGATCGCCGAGGTCTTCGCCGAGTGGAACACCGGCGACCTGGAGTCCTACCTGATCGAGATCACCGCGCAGGTGCTGCGGCAGACCGACGCCCGGACCGGCCGGCCCCTCGTCGACGTCATCGTCGACGAGGCCGGCTCCAAGGGGACCGGGGTGTGGACGGTGCAGAACGCGGTCGGCCTCGGGGTGCCGGTGTCGGGGATCGGCGAGGCGGTGTTCGCGCGGGCGGTGTCGAGCAAGCCCGCCCAGCGGGCCGCGGTGCGGGCCACCGTCTCGCGGCGGCCGGCGGCGGCCGCCGTCGACGACCGGTTCGCCGACGACGTCCGCGCGGCGCTGTACTCCTCCAAGGTCGTGGCCTACGCCCAGGGCTTCGACATCCTCGTGGCCGGCGCGCGCCAGTACGGCTGGGACATCGACCTGGGGGAGGTCGCCGCCATCTGGCGCGGCGGGTGCATCATCCGCGCCCGCTTCCTGAACCGGATCGTGGAGGCCTACCGGCGCGACCCGGACCTGCCGACGCTGCTGGCCGACGCCTACTTCGCCGACGCCGTCGCCGCCGGGGAGGACGCCTGGCGGCGGATCGTGTCGACCGCGGCGCTGTCGGGTGTGCCGGCGCCGGGCTTCTCCTCCGCCCTGGCCTACCACGACGCGCTGGCCTCCGAGCGGCTGCCCGCCGCGCTGATCCAGGGCCAGCGGGACTTCTTCGGCGCGCACACCTACCGCCGGACCGACGCCGAGGGGGTCTTCCACACGCTCTGGTCCGGCGACCGCAGCGAGATCGAGACCGTCCCCTCCAGCCACTGACCGTCGCGGAGGAGTTCTGCGGGCGTAACGCCCGCAGAACTCCTCTGCACCCCTCCGCGACCGGTGACGGCGGTCACCGCGGGAACCAGGAGGGCGGCCCGGACGACCAATGCCACAGCAGCGCACGGGTCCGGCAGCGGGCCGCACCCGGCGGTCGACGAAGGAGCTGCTCGTGCCCGTCCGTCCCCTGCGCGTCCTGACCGCCGCCGCGGTCGCCACGGCCGCGCTCCTCATGACCGGCGTCGGCACCGCCGCGGCGCACGTGCGGGTGTCGTCGGCCGACGCGACCCCCGGCGGCTTCGGCGAGCTGACCTTCCGGGTGCCGAACGAGAGCGACACCGCCTCGACGGTCTCCCTGCGCGTCTCGGTCCCGGCCGACACGCCCCTGGCCTTCGTCAGCGTCAAGCCGGTGCCCGGCTGGACGGTGGCCACCACCACCGGGCCGATCGACCCGCCGGTCGAGGTGCACGGCACCGAGGTCACCGAGGCCGTCACCGAGATCACCTGGACCGCCGATCCGGGTGGCGGCATCCGCCCGGGCGAGTACCAGACCTTCTCGATCAGCGCCGGTCCGCTGCCGGAGGTCGACTCGATCACCTTCCCGGCGATCCAGACCTACGACGACGGGATGGAGCAGGCCTGGATCGAGCCGACCGTCGACGGGCAGGAGGAGCCGGACAGCCCCGCTCCGGTCCTCGACCTCACCGCGGGGGGCGCCGGCTCGCAGGGCGGCACCGATGCGCACGGGGGCGACTCCGACTCCCCGTCGGTGTCGGAGGCCTCCTCGGGGACCGACGCCGCCGGCGACTCCGACGGCTCGGGGCTGGCCGTCACCGCGCTGGTCGTCGGGATCGCCGGCCTGGTCGCGGGCCTGGCCGGGCTGGCGCTGGGGCTGGCGGCACGCCGGCGCAGCTGACCCGGGCGGGCGCACCGCGCCGGCGGCGCGGTGCGCCCGCCGCGGTGCGCCCGCCGCGTCAGGCCCAGCAGCCGAGCTTCGCGGGGTTCATGACGATCCACACGTCGGTGGCCCGGTCGCCGTCGGTGCCGAGCGAGAGCAGCGCCCGCGGCCGCTCGCCGGCCCGCACCAGGTAGGCGAGGCCGTCCCCGGTGCGCACCTCCTCGACCCGGCCGTCGGGGTCCTTGGCGAGGACGCCGAGGAGGAACCGGGCCACCCGGTCGGCGCCGCGCACCGGGTGCCGGGCGGCGCTGACCACGCCGCCGCCGTCGGAGCGCAGCGTGACGTCGGGGTCCAGCACCGCGACCAGGGCGGTCAGGTCGCCTCCGGCGCAGGCCGCGGCGAAGGCGCGGGTGACGGCGTCGTGCCGGCTGCGGCCCGCCGGCCGCGGCCGGGCGGCGGCGACCCGGCGGCGCGCGGCCACGGCCAGCTGCCGGCAGGCGGCGGGGGAGCGGCCGACCGCCGCGGCCACCTCGTCGAAGGGGACGGCGAAGACGTCGTGCAGGACGAGCACCACCCGTTCGGCCGGGGGCAGGGAGTCCAGCACCACCAGCAGCGCCAGCCCGACCGACTCCGACAGCGCGGCCCGCTCGGCCGGGTCGGCCGCGGGGTCGCGCGGCGCGGCGAAGTCGGCCGGCACGGGCTCGGGCAGCCACTCGCCGACGTAGCGTTCCCGCCGGGCGCGGGCGGAGCCGAGGACGTCGAGGCAGACCCGCCCGACCACGCGGGTGAGCCACGCGCGCGGGACGGCGACCTCCGCGCGGTCGGCCTCGGGAAGCCGGTACCAGCGGGCGAGGGTCTCCTGGACGGCGTCCTCGGCGTCGGCGACGGAGCCGAGCATCCGGTAGGCGACACCGAGGAGGTGCCGGCGGTCCGCGGCGAGCTGGTCGGGGACGGCCTCGGTCACCGGCGCAGCCTCGCAGACGCGACCCGGGAGTGAACCCGGTCACCTTCCCTCACACCGGAGTCGGCCGCGTCGTCACCAGGGCATGACACTCCTCGCCCGCACTCCCGTCCCCTGCCCGCCTGCCGCCTCCACCGGTGGCGCGCGGTGAGGCTCGTCGTCGCCGGTGCCACCGGCGCGGTCGGCGCCCACCTGACCGAGCGCGCCCGGGCCGCCGGGCACGACGTCGTCCCGCTGTCCCGGTCGGGGGGACAGGACGTGTCGACCGGCGCCGGGCTGCCCGAGGCGCTGCGTGGCGCCGACGTCGTGGTCGACGTGACCAGCGTGACGACGACGTCCACCCGCACCGCGGTCGGCTTCTTCACCCGCGCCACCGAGAACCTGCTCGCCGCCGGACGGGACGCCGGGGTCGGGCACCACGTCGTCCTGTCGATCGTGGGCATCGACGGGGAGACCAGCGGCTACTACGCCGGCAAGGTGGCGCAGGAGCGGCTGCTGGCCGACGGACCGCTGCCGTGGACGCTGCTGCGCGCCACCCAGTTCCACGAGTTCGCGGGGCAGATCGCCGCACGTACCGCCGTCGGGCCGCTCGTCGTCGTGCCGGCGATGCGCACCGCGACGGTCGCCGCCGAGGAGGTGGCCGCCGCGCTGCTCGGGCTGGCCGAGGGGCCGCCGCGGGGCCGGGTGCCCGACCTGGGCGGCCCGGAGGAGGCCGAGCTCGCCGATCTCGTCCGGCGCCGGCTCGCCGCCGCGGGGCGGCGCGGCCGGGTCCTGCGCGTGCCGCTGCCCGGGCGGGCCGGACGGCGGATGCGCGACGGTGCCCTGCTCCCCGGCCCGGGCGCCGACCGGGGTCGGCTGACCTTCGACGCCTGGCTGGCCGCAGCCGCGGTCACCTGAGGTGGGTGATCAGGCGCACCTGCGCGCCGCTCCGGTCCCGGATGACGTCGACGTGGTCGCACAGCTGCCGGGCCAGCCACAGCCCCATGCCACCGCGTGACAGGTCCTCGCCGTGCGCGGGGCCGTAGCCGGCGAAGGGATCGGCCACGCCCTCGCCGGAGTCGGCGATCCGGCAGACCAGCCGGTCGGCCGAGGCCCACAGCCGCAGGTCGACCGGCGGGCGGCCGTGCCGCACGGCGTTGGAGGTCATCTCGTCGACGGCCAGCAGGAAATCCTCGACGGCGTCCCGCGGGCCGGGGGTGCGCGCCAGCTCGGCGGCGACGCTGTGCCGCAGCCGGATGAAGTCGGTCACCGCCCGGGCCTGCAGCAGCGGCTCGGTCTCCTCCAGCGGCTCGCGGGCCACGGGCAGGGCGCGCACGTACGCGGCCGGGTCGACGAAGTCGGGGTTGCCGGCCCGGCCGCCGGGGCCGGCGAGGCCGCCGTGGGTCCGGAGGGCCGCGTCGAGCACCGGGTCGGGCAGCCGCTGGGTGTCGAACACGCACAGGCCCCACAGCGGCCACGCCGCCAGGGCGTGGTTGACGACCGCCTCGTAGCGCTGCCACTCGATGCGGTCCTGCTCGCTGCTGCCGAAGTCGACCTCGCCGATCACCCGTACCCGGGTCACCCCGCCCGTCGCGTGCCGCTCGCCCAGCTCGCGGAACGCCGTGATCGCCGCGGGGGTGCGGGCGCGGTAGACGTCGCGCCGGTCGAGCACGAGCAGCCGGTCGTCGTCGACGGCGTCCCGGATGACCCCGGCGGCCCAGGCGCCGGTGGCCACGACGACGGCGTCGCCGGCGGCCAACCCCTCGGCCGCGAAGCGGCCGGCGGCCGCGGCCAGCCGGCCGGCGTCGTCGAAGAGCAGCGCGTCGTGGTGGAAGCCGCCGGCCGCGGGCGGGAGGCGCTCCGCCAGCGACACCGCGCCCCCCTGCCGTCCGAGACCGTGCGGCCCGCCCGGGACGTGGCGCGACCGTGGGGACGCACAGGGGAGGGCCATCCGAAACGGTACCCGTCCGTGCGCCACCGCGTCGGAGGCGGGAGGCGGTCAGCCGGGGGTCACGCGGTGCCGCCCACCGGTGCGGCGGCGTGCGCCGGAGCCATCCGGCGGGCGCGCGCGATGAGCCGGCGGCAGCGCAGCTCCAGGACGACGACGGCGACGCCGAACAGCCGGAACTGCCGGTTCGTGGTCTGCCCGGCCAGGTAGCGGGCGTAGACCTGCTGGGCGATGACGGCGACCCGGAACAGCCCGAAGACCTCGTACCAGGCCCACTCCGCGCGGGTCACCCGCTGCCCGGTCCGGGCGCAGTAGCGGGCGACGACCTGCTCGCGGGTCAGCATCCCGGGCAGGTGGGTGGGCTGGCGCCGGAACGCCTGCAGCAGCCGGCCGTCGTCGGCCTGGATCCAGTACCCGAGGGAGCCGGCGAGGTCCATCAGCGGGTCGCCGACGGTGGCCAGCTCCCAGTCGAGCAGGCCGACCGGGCGGGTGGGGTCGGCCGGGTCGAGGACGACGTTGTCGAACCGGAAGTCGTTGTGCACCAGCGTGTGCCGCCGGTCGGCGGGCTGGTGGTCGGCCAGCCAGCGCATCACCGGCCCGAAGGTGCCGACGTTCCACGTCCGCGCCCGGCGGTAGCGGTCGCTCCAGTTCTCGACCTGGCGGCGCACGTAGCCCGGCCCCCGGCCCAGGTCGGCCAGTCCGGCCGCCTCGACGTCGACCGCGTGCAGGTCGGCCAGCAGGTCGACCACGTTGCGGCACAGCGCGGCGACCTGCTCGCGGTCCAGCCGGACCCCGGGCGGGAGCTCCCTGCGCGGGATGGGCCCGGCGATCCGCCGCATGACGGAGAACGGTGTGCCGACGACGGTGGTGTCCTCGCACAGCGCCACGGTCCGCGGCACGGAGGGCAGGACCCGGCCCAGCGCGGTCTGGATGCGGTGCTCGCGCGCCACGTCGTGGGCGGAGCCGCGGTGCGTGCCCGTCGGTGGCCGGCGCAGGACCAGGTCGCCGTCCGGGTAGCGCAGCAGGTAGGTCGGGTTGGACACGCCGCCGGAGAACTGGCGGACCTCCGGCACGGCGGACAGGTCCACGCCGGCGCGCTCCGGGTCGGCGTGCGCCGCCAGCCAGGTGGCGACGGCGGGGACGTCGAAGGCGTCCTCCGCGCGGACGTCGCGGGCCCCGGCGGGATCGCCTCCGGGGACGGTCACGTGAGCCGCCGGACGACCGGCAGCGGGAGCACCCGCAGCAGGGCCGCGATCGGCACCCACGGCCAGGCCGGGACGTAGGCCTTCGTCCGACGGGCCTCGATCGCCGCCACCATCGCGCGCACGCCGGTCTCGGTGTCGACCATGAAGCGGGTCGCCTGCTGCACGTGCTCGTTCATCTCCGAGCGGATGTAGCCCGGGTAGACCACCGACACGTCGACGCCGGGGATGCGCTCGGACCGCAGTCCCTCGGCGAGCGCGGCGACGCCGGCCTTGGTCGCGGCGTAGGTGGTCATCGACCGGCGCATGCCGCGCAGCGCCGACACCGAGGAGATCAGCACCAGGTGGCCGTGGCGCTGCCGGCGGAAGACCTCCAGTGCGGCCTCGCACTGGGCCAGCGCGCCGACGAAGTTGGTCATGGCGGTCTCGCGGTTGGCGTCGGCGCGGCCGGTGCCCAGCGGGGCGCCCTTGCCCAGGCCGGCGTTGACCACGACCCGGTCGAGTGTCCCGAACGAGTCGGCGAAGCGCGCGAAGACCGCCGGCACGGCCCCGGCGTCGGTGACGTCGAGGGCGGCGGTCTCGACCCGCCGTCCGGTGCCGGCGCGGATCTCCGCGGCCAGGGCGTCGAGCCGGTCGGTGCGCCGCGCGCAGAGGGCCAGGTCGTGGCCGCCGGCGGCGAACTGGCGGGCCATCTCGGCGCCGAGGCCGGAACTGGCGCCGGTGACGAGGACGACGCTCATGGTGCTCCTGTTCCGTTCGGGCCGGTCGGCGGTACCGGCCGGCGCGAGCGTAGGTGCGCACGCGGGCGCCTGCGGCCTCGGGTAGACAGGGGCCGTCCACCCCCGCCGAGCCGAGGAGTTCCCGTGCGCGCTGTCCAGATCCAGACCCTGGAGGGTCCCGAGGCGCTGCGCGTCGTCGAGGTCGACGAGCCCGCCACCGGCGGGGACCGGGTGGTCGTGGACGTGCACGCGGCCGGCGTCACGTTCCCCGAGGTGCTGCAGAGCCGCGGCGAGTACCAGATCAAGCCGGCGCTGCCGTTCGTGCCGGGCTCCGAGGTCGCCGGCGTCGTCCGGTACGCCCCGGAGGGCGCCGCCGTCCGCGCCGGCGACCGGGTCGCGGCGTTCCCGGGCACCGGCGGCTTCGCCGAGGTGGTCGCCGCCGACCCGCGGATGGTCTTCCCGCTGCCGGAGAACCTGTCCTTCGCGCAGGGGGCGGCGCTGCCCATGAACTACCTGACCGTGCACTTCGGGCTCACCCGCCGCGGCGGGCTGCGCGCGGGGGACAGCGTCCTGGTGCACGGCGCCGCCGGCGGCGTCGGGACGGCGGCCGTGCAGCTGGCCGCGGCCCTCGGCGCGCGGGTGATCGCGGTGACCTCGTCGGAGGAGAAGGCCGCGACCGCCCGGGCCGCCGGCGCGTCGGACGTCGTCCTCGCCGACGGATTCCGCGAGCAGGTCTCGGAGCTGACCGGCGGGAAGGGCGTCGACATCGTCGTCGACCCCGTCGGCGGCGACCGGTTCACCGACTCGCTGCGCGGCCTCGCCGTCGAGGGGCGGCTGCTCGTCATCGGCTTCACGGGCGGGGAGATCCCCACGGTGAAGGTCAACCGGCTGCTGCTCAACAACATCTCGGTCGTCGGCGTCGGCTGGGGCGCCTTCTGGACGCGCGCCGGCGTGGAGTACCTGCAGGAGCAGTGGGCCGACCTGCTGCCGCTGATGGAGGCGGGCCGGCTCGACCCCGTCCTCGGCACCGCGTACCCGCTGGAGGAGGCGGCGCAGGCGCTGCTCGAGCTCGACCGGCGCCGGGCCCGCGGAAAGGTCCTGCTCGCCGTCCGCTGAGCACGGGCCCCGCGGGCCGGGGACGGCGTCCCCCCGGCCGTTCACCTCCGTGCGGTACACCTTCGGCATGCCTGCTGTTCACCCGGGTGCCGAGAAGAGGTACACCGCCGACGACGCCTTCCGGCTCCCGTCGCTGCTGGAGCTGGTCCCGCGCGGGGACGACGGGGCGCCGGCGGGTGCCGGTGGCCCGGTCGCCGAGGGCGAGCCGGTGCACCAGCAGCTCGTGACCACCTGCTTCGACACCGCGGACCTGCGCCTGACCGCCGCCGGCCTCGCGCTGCTGCGGCGCACGGGCGGGGACCACGCCGGCTGGCACCTGGAGGTCCCGGCTGCCGGCGGATCCGACGGCCGGTCCGACGTCCGGTTGCCCCTGGGCCGGGCGTGGCGCACCGTGCCGCAGACGCTGCGGCGGATGGTCCGCGCGCACAGCCGGGGAGAGCTGCTGACCCCGGTCGCCGAGATCACCACCGACCGGGTGCTGCGCCGGCTGGTGGACGCCACGGGGCAGGTCCTCGCCGAGGTGGCCGACGACCGGGTGACGGCCCGCCGCCTGGTCCCGGCCGGGGACGACGACCTCCCCGGCGCCGCCCGGTCCTGGCGGCAGATCGAGGTCGGTTCCGCCGAGGGCGGGGCGGGCCTGCTCGAGGCGGTCGACGCGCGGCTGCGGGAGCAGGGGCTGGCCGAGGCCCGCGGCTCCGCCGCGTTCGCCGGGCTGCTGGTCGACGCGCGGTCCGGGGACGAGCGGAAGGGCAAGGGCAAGGGCAAGGGCAGCGGTGAGGAGAAGGGCAGGGGCGGGCTGACGCCGCGGTCGGCGGCCGGCGACGTCGTCCTGGCGCACCTGCGCGAGCAGGTCGACCAGGTCCGCGCCCAGGACCTGCCGGTACGGCTGGACGCCGCCGACAGCGTGCACCGGATGCGCGTGGCCACCCGGCGGCTGCGCAGCGCGCTGACGACGTACAAGCCGCTGTTCGACGCCGACGTCGTCCGGCCGCTGCGCGGGGAGCTCAAGTGGCTGGCCGCGGAGCTGGGCGCCGCGCGGGACGCCGAGGTCCTGCGCGACCGCGTCGCCGCGACCGTGGACGGTGACGGAGCGGTCGACGCCGCCGCGTCCGGCCAGGCGGTCGAGGAACTGGACGACGTCTACCGGGAGGCGCACGACGAGGTCCTCGCCGCGCTGGACGGCGAGCGGTACCACCAGCTCCTGCGCGACCTCGACGCACTCGTGACGGCTCCGCCGGTCACCCCCCGCGCCCGGCGGCGCGCCGGCAGGGTGCTGCCGCGGCTGGTGGGCCGCAGCTACACCGCCGTCCGCCGGCTCGTCGACGAGGCCGGGGCCCGGCCGGCCGGGCCGGAGCGGGAGGAGCTGCTGCACGACGCGCGCAAGGCCGCCAAGGCGGCCCGCTACGCCGGCGAGTCGGTGTCCGGGGTCTTCGGGGCCGACGCCGCGGCGTTCGCCCGCGCCATGGAGGACGTGCAGGAGGCGCTGGGCGAGCACCAGGACTCGGTGCTGACGCGGGAGCGGCTGCGCTCGCTGGGGCTCTCGGCGACCTCCACCGAGGCGGCGTTCCTCTACGGGCGGTTGCACGCGCTCGAGGAGGCCAAGGCGGAGCGGTCCCGCGACCGCTTCGACGAGGCCTGGCGGGCCGCGGGGCGCAAGCGGCTGCACCGCTGGACGCGCTGACCCGACGGCGCGGGAGCTCCGGCCGCTCGCCATCCCGGCGCTCCGCGGAGCGGGAGGTGGACACATCGGCGCTCGCGTCCGGGACGCGGCGTCGGGGACGCTCGGCGGCGCCCCGCCCGCGGAGAGCACGCCCCGAGGAGATCCATGACCACGCCGACCACTCCCTACTGGGTCGCCGGCCGTCCGGCGACCGGCACCGAGGTGCTCGAGGTCCGCTCGCCGCACGACGGAGCCCTCGCCGGGCGGACCACGAACGCGACGGCGGAGGACGTCGAGGCCGCCGTCGCCGCTGCCGACCGGGTGCGGGCGCAGGCGGCCGCGGCACCGGCGCACGTGCGGGCCGCTGCCCTCGACCACGTGTCCCGCCGGCTGGCCGAGCGCGGCGACGAGGTGGCGGCGCTCATCACCGCGGAGTCGGGGAAGCCGCTCAAGTGGGCCCGGATCGAGGCCGCGCGCGCGGTGTCGACCTTCCGCTGGGGCGCCGAGGAGGCCCGCCGCTGGTCGGGCACCCTGCAGCGGCTGGATACCGACCCGGCCGCGACGGGGCGGATGGCCCTGGTGCGGCGCGTACCCCGCGGGCCGGTGCTCGGCATCGCGCCCTTCAACTTCCCGCTGAACCTGGTCGCGCACAAGGTGGCGCCGGCGGTCGCGGTCGGGGCGCCGATCGTGCTCAAGCCGGCGCCGGCCACGCCGCTGTCGGCGCTGCTGCTCGGCGAGCTGCTCGCCGAGACCGACCTCCCCGCCGGGTCCTGGTCGGTGCTGCCGGTGCCGAACGAGACCGCCGCCGAGCTGGTCCGCGACCCGCGGCTGCCCGTCGTCTCGTTCACCGGTTCGGTGCCGGTCGGCTGGTCGATCCGGGAGTCCGCGCCGCGCAAGCACGTCACCCTGGAGCTCGGCGGCAACGCCGCGGCGGTCGTCGCCCCCGACCAGGACGAGGCGGCGCTGGACTGGGCGGCGTCGCGGATCGCCACCTTCGCCATGTACCAGGCCGGCCAGTCGTGCGTGTCGGTGCAGCGGGTGCTCGCCCACCGCGACGTCGCCGCCGCGCTCACCGACCGCGTGGTGAAGGCGGTCGGGGAGCTGGTCACCGGGGACCCGGCCGACGAGGCGACCGACGTCGGCCCGCTGATCGATGAGCAGGCCGCCCGCCGGGTGGAGGACTGGGTGCAGGAGGCGGTGTCCGCCGGCGCCCGCCTGCTCGCCGGGGGCACCCGCGACGGCGCCTCCTACGCGCCGACCGTGCTGGCCGACGTGCCGGCCGACGCGAGGGTGTCGTGCGAGGAGGTGTTCGGGCCGGTCGTCGTCCTCGACACGGTCGACTCCGTCGACGAGGCCTTCGCCCGGGTGAACGACAGCCGCTTCGGCCTGCAGGCCGGGGTCTTCACCCGCGACCTGCAGCTGGCCTTCCGGGCGGCGCAGGAGCTCGAGGTCGGGGGAGTCGTCGTCGGCGACGTGCCCAGCTTCCGCGCCGACCAGATGCCCTACGGCGGGGTCAAGGACTCCGGCACCGGGCGCGAGGGCGTGCACGCCGCGATGGAGGACCTCACCGAGGAGCGGGTGCTCGTCCTGACCGGCGTCGCGGTCTGAGCTCCCCGGCCGCGCGGGGCGATCGCCCGCGGCCGGGATGCAGCGAGGCCCCGGTCCGTCCGGACCGGGGCCTCGTCGCGCGTGATCAGCTCTCGATGTTGGCCATGACGTGCTTGACCCGGGTGTAGTCCTCCAGGCCGTACAGCGAGAGGTCCTTGCCGTAGCCGGAGTGCTTGAACCCGCCGTGCGGCATCTCGGCGACGAGCGGGATGTGGGTGTTGATCCACACGCACCCGAAGTCCAGCCGCTTGCTCATCCGCATCGCGCGGCCGAAGTCCTTGGTCCAGACGCTGGAGGCCAGACCCAGCTCCACGCCGTTGGCCCAGCGGACGGCCTCGTCCTCGTCGGTGAAGCGCTGCACCGTGATGACCGGGCCGAAGATCTCCTTCTGCACCATCTCGTCGTCCTGCCGCAGCCCGGCGACCACGGTCGGCTCGACGTAGAACCCGCGGTCGCCCTGGCGGTGGCCGCCGGCGGTGACCTCGACGTGGCCCGGCGCCCGGTCGAGGAAGCCGGTCACGTGGGCGAGCTGGTTGGCGTTGTTCACCGGCGGGACCATCGCGTCCTCGTCGGCTGCGCCGTTGGCGTAGGTGGTGGCGGTGCCGCGAGCCTGCTCGCTCAGCGCGGCGACGAAGTCGTCGTGGATCCCCGGGCCGGCGAGCACCCGGGAGGCGGCGGTGCAGTCCTGCCCGGCGTTGAAGTACCCGGAGACGGCGATCGCCTCCGCGGCGGCCTCCAGGTCGGCGTCGTCGAACACCACGACCGGCGCCTTGCCGCCCAGCTCCAGGTGCACCCGCTTGACGTCCTTGGCCGCCGATCCGGCGACCTCCATGCCCGCGCGCACCGAGCCGGTGATCGCCACCAGCTGCGGGGTGGGGTGCTCGACCAGCGCGCGGCCGGTGTCCCGGTCGCCGCAGACGACGTTGAGCACCCCGGCCGGGAAGGCCTCCGCGGCCAGCTCCGCCAGCCGCAGCGTGCTCACCGGGGTGGTGTCCGACGGCTTGAGGACGACGGTGTTCCCGGCGGCGAGGGCCGGTGCGATCTTCCAGACGGCCATCATCATCGGGTAGTTCCAGGGCGTGACCTGCCCGACGACCCCGATCGGCTCGCGGCGGATCCACGAGGTGTGCCCGGCCATGTACTCCGCGGCCGCCTTGCCCTCCAGCGTGCGGGCGGCGCCGGCGAAGAAGCGGATCTGGTCCACCATCGGCGGGATCTCCTCGCTGGCGGTCAGCGCCAGCGGCTTGCCGGTGTTCTGGCTCTCCAGCCGGATCAGCTCGTCGGCGTTCTCCTCGACGAGGTCGGCGAGCTTCAGCAGCGCGCGCTGCCGCTCCGACGGCGTGGTGTCCCGCCAGGTCTCGAAGGCGTCGGCGGCGACGCGGTAGGCGCGGTCGACGTCCTCCGGGCCCGACACGGGCGCCGAGGCGAACACCTCGCCCGTCGAGGGGTCGACCAAATCCATGCGGCGGCCGTCGGCGGTGTCGACCGCCTCGCCTCCGACGAAGTTGCGCAGCTCGGGCTTGTCGCTCATGGGTTCCCTCTCGCCTCGGGGTCCGTGCGCGGCGCACGGGGGACGGGTCCGGCGACGCGCCGGCCGGGAGCGCCGTGCGGCGGCTCCCGGCCGGGTGGTCGCGGTCGTTACAGGGGTGGGGGTGTCGGCGCGCTCTCCCGCTCGACCTCGGCGAGGATCTCCGAGCCCGTGACCACCTTCTCAGCGAAGTGCCGGTGCATCCAGGCCAGGTGGTCGTGCCGGCTGCGCATGATCCGCAGCGTGTCCCAGTTGGGGAACACCTGCTGGAGCACGTGCACCTCCATCAGCCGCGGATCGACCTCGAAGACGTGCTCGAACGTCGTCTGCGCCACCTCGCTGACCCGCTGGGCCGGCGGCGGGGTGTGCTGCTCGGCGAAGCGGTACGGCGCTGTGGCGGCCGGGGCGGAGTCGTGGCCGGGCTCGCCGGACACCATCTCCCCGGCGTCGTGCTGCGGGCCGGCGTCAACGTCCCTCATCGGTCACGTCCCTCCCGTACGCCCGGTCGAGCAGGTACTTGCCGGGGTTCATGATGTTGTTCGGGTCCAGCGCCCGCTTGACGTCGAGCATCACGTCGAATCCCTTGCCCAGCTCCTGGGGCAGCAGGTCGACCTCGCCCTCGCGGCAGGAGCCGTGGCAGGCGCTCATCGAGCCGCCGTGGGCGATCGCGACCGCGGCGATCTCCCGCTTGGCCTGCACCCAGGCGTCCCAGGCGGCGTCGTCGAGGCGCTGCTCCCAGATGCCGACGTCGATCTCGGTGAGGTAGTCGACGCCGGTCGCGGCCGAGGTGTAGGCGAACATCCCCCAGTCGTCGAAGACGTCGGTCTTGCGGCGCAGGTCGGCCAGGATCCCGTGCCAGGCGCGGCTGACCGCCGGGACGTTCGAGAAGTTGACCGCGGCGTCCTCGCAGTGCCAGGACATGGGGATGACCTGGCCGTCCTTGGTCCGCCCGTGCAGCGGGGTGGCGTAGCGGTCGTGCCGCGCGGCCCAGTCGCCCTCGGAGATCTCGTCGCCCAGGTAGCGGGCGCCGTGCTCCTTGGCGATGCGGAACAGCCGCTTGCCGCCGGCGCGCACCTCGTCCTCGTAGCCGTACATGACCGAGCAGACCAGGGCGCGGACGTCGGTCGGCTGCGGGATGTAGGCCTCGTCGTCGCGCCGCAGGTAGGCGACCTTGTGCTCGTCGAAGAGCACCGCCCCGGCGAAGGTGGCCACGCCGGCCCGGGCCAGCGCGCCGGTGCAGGCGTGCGCGTCGTCGTAGTTGTCGAACGCCCAGAACGGCGACAGCTCGGCCTCGGGCTTGGGGAACAGCTTGAGCGTCGCCTTCGTCGCGATGCCCAGCGTGCCCTGGTGGCCCATGAACAGGTGCTTGAGCTGGTAGCCGCTGGAGGACTTGCTGATCTTCTGCCCGATCCCGTCGCCGACGTGCAGCACCTCCCCGGTGGGCAGCACGTGGTCGAAGCTCAGCACCAGGTCGCGGGTGTGGCCGTAGCGGGAGCCGATGAGCGACCAGCCGCTGGTGCCGATGCGGCCGCCGACCAGCGAGCACGGGTAGGACGCCGGGTCGTCGGGGTAGAACAGCCCGTGCTGCGCCAGCCGCTCGTTGAGCTTGAGCATGCTGATGCCCGTGCCGACGGTGACGGTCCGGTTCACCAGGTCCAGCTCGTGGATCTGGTTCATCTTCTTGACGTCGACGACGATGCCGCGGCGCATCGGCACCGCGCCGTCGGTCAGGCCGGTGCCGCCGTCGCGCGGGACGACGGGGACGCGCAGCTCGTTGGCGACCTTCACGACGGCCGCGACCTGCTCGGTGGAGGTCGGCATGACGACCAGGTCGGGCACCCGCTCCGACCAGCGGTGCACCGGGAACGGGGCGGGCACGCGGGCCCGGTTGTAGCGGTCGGTCTTGGCCAGCAGGATCTGGTCGTCGCCCAGGATCGGCCGCAGCGCGGTGACCAGCTGGTGGAGCCGGTCCTCGCTGAGCGGCTCGCGGCTGAACGGCTCGGACCCGATGGTCGCCGGGTTCTGCTCGGTCGTGGTCATGGTCAGTGCCCCCCGCACCCGCAGCCGCCGGAACCGTTCCCGCACCCGCCGCCGCATCCGCCGCCACCGCCGCAGCCGCCGCGGCCGGAGCCGTGCGCCCGCCGCGCCCGACCGGGCACGCCGGTGCGCTCCTGCGCCAGCCGCCGGTCGCCGACGTCGCCGCGGGAACCGCCCACGGTGATCCCCAGCGACTGGGCGAACAGCTCGTGCAGGTCGACGACGTCGATGTCCTCGGCGTCGCCGGCCTCGCTCAGCGGCCGCTCCGACCACGGGCAGGCGCTGACCAGGGTGTCGACGTCGAGCTCGGCGGCCCGCTCCAGCCGCATCGCGCTGATCTTGGCGGTCAGCTCGGGCTTCTCGACCGGCAGGCCACCGCCTCCGCCCGAGCAGTAGGACCACTGGGTGACCCGGTCGACGTCCTCGAAGCGCAGGCCGGGGATGGCGCGCAGCAGCTCGCGCGGCTCGGCCCAGATGCCCTTGCGCTTGTTGAGCCGGCACGGGTCGTGGTAGGTGATCGCGCGGTCGACCGGGACCGACGGCGTCAGCTTCCCCTCGCGCAGCAGCTGGGCCAGGACCTCGATGACGAGGACGACCTCGATGTCGAACTCCTCGCCGAAGTACTTCGGGTAGTCCTCGGTGAAGCTGATGTAGTCGTGCGGGTCGAGCACCAGCAGCCGCTTGGTCCCCGTCTTCCGCCAGTTGTCCAGGTTGTGCCGGGCGAAGCGCTGGGCCTGCTCGGCGTAGCCCATCTCGGCGGCCGGGCCGCCGCAGCACCACTGCTCCTCCATCAGGCCGAACTCGTAGCCGGCCATCTGCAGCATCTGCGCCACCGCCCGCGGCACCGACGTCCGGTAGAACGCCGCCTCGCAGTCGACGAACAGGACCGTCTCGCCGCCGATCGGGATGTCCAGGCCCTCGGCCCAGTCGCGGACCTTCTCCTGGCTGACCGGCGTCTCGCCGAGGACCGGCTCGTGCGTGCGCAGGTCGGTGCGCTCGTTCCAGATCTGCCAGTTCGGCTGGTGGACGCCGCTCTCGACCGCGAGCGACCGCACCGCCTTGACGACGTCGACGGTGCGGGTGCGGAACCGGTAGAAGTCCCCGGTGAACAGGGTGTTGGGGCAGCGCAGCTCGCAGGCGCCGCACTGCGTGCAGTTGACGTAGTCGGCGGCGATGTCCTCGATGCCGAGCTCGCCGCGCTCCATCGCCACCACGTTGGCGTGGAACGCGGTCGGCGTCCACGACTCGTTGCGCTCCACCTGGGTGACCGGGCAGACCTCGCGGCAGAACTTGTGGCCGGAGGAGAAGCAGTTGTAGGAGGTGTTGCGCCACTGCTCGACGAACGCGGCCGTCTTCGGGTCCTGGTTCGGCGGGGGCACGGGCCCGGCGAGGGTCTCCGGGTAGTCGGCGAGCTCCGAGGGGTTCGACGGTGCCCCCGGGGTGAAGGGGTGGGAGAGCGCGTCCGGCGGGGCGGTGCGCTCCGGCTCGACCTGTGTCACTGGTGCTCCTCGTCACAGGGGGCTGGTGTGGGGGCCACGCTATCCACGAAAACCTTTGGAATCAATGGTTATGGGGGGATGATCGGCGCGCCGCCCGTCGCGGCAGGGGACGGGATCGCGGCGCACGGGGCACGGCGCACGGCGAGGGCCGGGCCCAGGGTGGGCGACGGCGCGAGTCGCGGGGACGTGCCCCGCGAGTGACACACTGACGGTGTTCCGTGACAGGAGGCGACCGTGCAACTGCTCAGCGGGGACGCCCGGCGTGCGGTCTTCGCACCTCTCGACGACGGCGCCCTGCGCAGCGAGGCGGTCGTGCGCCGGGTCGGGAGCGCGATCGCCCTCGGGCTGCTCGGCGACGGCGAGCAGCTGCCGGCCGAGACCGAGCTGGCCACCATGCTCAACGTCTCCACGATGACCCTGCGCGAGGCGCTGGCCGAGCTGCGCAACCTCGGCCTGGTGGAGACCCGCCGCGGCCGCGGGGGCGGCAGCTTCGTCCGTGCCCGCGACGACGTCCTCGGCGAGCTGGCCAGCGCGCGGCTGGTCGAGCTCAGCACCGCCGACCTGCGCGAGCTCGGCGACGTGCACACCGCCATCGCGTCGACCGCGGCCCGGCTGGCGGCCTCCCGGGCGTCGGCGGCGGAGATCGCCCGCCTCCGGGAGATCGTCGACCGGCTGGCGGGAGCGGGGTCGGTGACCGCCCAGCGGCGGATCGAGGGCCGGTACTACATCGAGCTGGCGGCCTGCGCGCAGTCGGTGCGGCTGACCATGCAGGAGATGGACCTGCACCTGGAGCTGGGGCAGCTGCCCTGGCCGCCGGCGCACGTGCCGGAGCTGCTCGGCGTCATCGTGGCCGGCCACCGGGCCGTCGTCGACGCGATCGAGGCGCGCGACGCCACGCTGGCCCGCGTGCTCACCGAGGAGCACGTGGCACGCCGGACCGTCTGGTCGATCGAGCTGCGGCTGCGCGCCGGGATCGCGCCGCCGCCCGCGGAGGGGGCGACGGCCGGGCGGGAGGTGTCGTGACCACCGACCGCGACGAGGAGGTCCGCCGCGTCGGCGCCACGGTGGCCGAGGCCGTGGAGCGCGCGTTCGGCACGGTGGCGACGGTGCACGCGGCGCTGTGCCCGGAGCTGGACGACGCCGTCCGCGCCGGCCGGCCGCTGCTCGACGACGGCGTGCGGGAGGTGCTGCTCGAGCCCGGCCAGCTCGCCGTCGGCCTGGGGCTGGTGCTGGCGCCGCGGCCGGAGAGCGGGCTGCCCCTGCGGCTGGAGTGGTGGCAGGTCGAGCCGGGCAGCGACCGGCTGCGCCGGCTGGAGCCCGACCTCAAGCCGACCAGCCTGGGGTACTACGACTACACGGCCACCGAGTGGTTCGACGTCCCCCGCCGCAGCGGCCGCCGGCACGTCGTGGGCCCGTACGTGGACGTCCACGGCACCGGCCGCTACGTGCTGACGCTGACCGAACCGGTCGTGGCCGGTGGTGAGTTCGTCGGCGTCGCCGGCGTCGACGTCTCGGTGCACCGCTTCGAGCGCCACCTCCTCGAGCGGCTGGGCCGGCTGCCGGTGCCCTTCGTCGTGCTCGACGGGGAGGGGCGGGTGGTGCTGTCGACCGCCGCGCGCTGGCTGGTGGGCGACCTGCCGACCGGCGCCGGGGTGGTGGGCCCGGCCGTCCCCGTGCCGGGCGTGCCCTGGCGGCTGCTGCTGGTCGACGAGGGGTCGGCGCTCACCGCCTGACCGGGAGGCGGCAGCCGGCCGGGGGCGGGCAACGTGGGCGAAACGCAGTGTCAACCGGCGAGATCTTGTCCTCTGACCTCTGGCTCTATAGGTTTTCCCCGTTTTGTGGCCCGCGGCACACCCGGCCCTCGGCTGTGCCGCCCCTGATCCGAGGAGACCTCCGTGACCCCACCTGGAGCGCGCGCCGGGCAGACCGACGACGACGCGCAGCTCGCCGCCCTCGGTTACACCGGCGAGTTCCACCGCAGCATGGGTCTGTGGGCCAACATGGCTCTCGGGTTCACGTACCTCTCGCCGCTGGTCGGCGTGTACTCCCTGTTCGCCTACAGCCTCTCCATCGGCGGGCCGCCGGCGATCTGGTGGATCGTGATCGTGGGGGTCGGCCAGCTGATGGTCTCGCTGGTCTTCGGCGAGGTGGTCTCGCAGTACCCGCTGGCCGGCGGCATCTACCCGTGGACCCGCCGGCTGTGGAACCGCCGCTACGCCTGGATCGTCTCCTGGATCTACATCTGGGCGATCATCGTCACCGTCACGGCGGTCGCCGAGTTCGGCGGCGGTTTCGTGGCCGCGCTGTTCGACCTGGAACCGACCGCCGGCGTCGTCCTCGGCACCGCCGTCGGCCTGCTCCTGGTGGCCTTCCTCGTCAACTACAGCGGCACCCGCACGCTGGCGCGCATCGCCCAGATCGGGCTGGCCGCCGAGCTCGTCGGCGTCATCGCCCTCGGGCTGTTCCTGCTGCTCTTCCGCCGGGAGCAGCCGTTCTCGGTCTTCTTCGACTCCCTCGGCGCGGGCGGCGGTGACGGCTACCTCGGGGTGTTCCTCGCCGCGTCGCTGTCCGGCCTCTTCCTCTTCTACGGCTTCGAGGCGTGCGGCGACGTCGCCGAGGAGGTCGCCGACCCCACGCGCCAGATCCCGCGCGCGATGATCCTGACCATCCTCGTCGGCGGCGTCTCCGGCTTCCTGTCCTACGCCGGGTACGTGCTGGCCGCGCCCGACCTGCAGGCGATCGTGGCCGGCGAGGACGCCGACCCCATCCCGTCGATCCTGGAGAGCTCCCTGGGGACGACGGGCTCGAAGGTGTTCCTCGTCGTCATCGTCATCGCGTTCCTGTCCTGCGTGCTCTCCCTGCAGGCGGCGGGCAGCCGGCTGCTCTACGCCTTCGCCCGTGACCGCATGCTGCCGGCCAGCGGGTGGCTGTCGCACGTGTCGAGCCGGCACGCCGTCCCCACCAACGCGCTGCTCGTCGTGTGCGTGGTGCCGGTGCTCATCGCGGTCTTCGTCTACTTCCAGGAGGACATCCTGGCGCGGGTGACCGCCTTCGCCGTCCTGGGCATCTACGTCTCGTTCCAGGCCGTGGTGCTCGCCGCGCTCCGCCAGCGGCTCAAGGGCTGGCGGCCGGCGGGGCTGTGGAACCTCGGTACCGCGGGCCTGGTGGTCAACGTGCTCGCCCTGGCCTACGGCCTGTTCGCCATCGTCCTGCTGATCAAGCCGGCGCCGGGCACCGAGACCTTCCTCGACCGCTGGATCGTCGCGATCGGGCTGGCGGTCGTGGCCGGCAGCGGCCTGCTGTACCTGGCCATCGCGCGGCCGGACCGCCATTCTGCGCACGTCCCCGAGGGCGACGCCCGTGAGGTCGCCGCCCAGCTCCGCCAGATCCGAGAGGGCGTCCCCGCCCAGGTCCGTGAGGAGATCCGATGAGGTTCAGCTACGCGATGCTGCCCGACTACCCCCTCGAGGAGTCGCTGCGAGCGATCACGCTCGCCGACGAGCTCGGCTTCCACGCGGTGTACGCGGCCGACGAGACGTGGCACAAGGACCTGTGGCTGCTGTTCGCCGCCGCGGCCGCGCAGACCTCGCGCGTCCGCATGGGCCCGAGCGTCTCGGCGGTCACGCTGCGCGAGCCGACGCTCATCGCGCAGGCCGCGGCCACCCTCGACGAGCTGACCGGTGGCCGGGCCGAGGTCGTCCTCTCCAGCGGCAACTTCGGGCTGCTGGCGCAGTACAAGATGGACTGGACGAAGACCAAGCCGCTGTCGCGGGTCGTGGAGGGCGTGAAGGTGCTGCGGACCTTCCTCGACGACGGCGCGATCACCTTCGACGGCGAGTTCTTCTCCTACGACGGGCTGTTCACCTTCGCGCGGCCGGTGCAGGAGCGGCTGCCGGTGAAGATGGGTGCGATGCGCGGCCCGAAGTCCTTCCAGGCGGCGGCCGAGCACTCCGACGGCTGCCACCACGCGCTGAGCTACACCCGGGCGGCGTACGACTACGCCGCGGAGAACCTGCGGATCGGCGCGGAGCGGGCCGGCAAGGACTGGACGACGCTGGACTTCGGCGCCTGGGTCGTCCTGGCGGTCGGCCGGGACTCGGCGGCCGCCAAGGACGCCGCGCGCAGCATGGTCGGCATCTACGCCTCCTCCATGCCGGCCGAGCAGCTCGAGCGCAACGGGGTGGACCCCGACAGCCTCAAGCCGATCATCGACGCCATCGCCGGCGGTGACCTGGCCCGGGGCATCGAGCTGACCAGCCCGGAGCTCGCCGACAAGCTCTCCTTCTCCGGGACGCCGGAGGAGGTCACCGCGAAGATCAAGGAGATCGAGCCGGCCGGGGTCAACCACGTCATCGCGGCCATCACCGACGCCTCGCTGGTCAAGGCGTTCACCGGCCGCGAGCTCGCCGGGGTGGCCACGGTGGAGGAGCAGCTGCGGCTGATCCACGACGAGGTCATGCCCGCGTTCGCCTGAGCTCCGGCGGGTCCGGTCCCCGGGAGGGGACCGGACCCGCCGGTCGTGGTCACCGCGCGGGCGGGTGGAGGGCCAGCCAGAGCTCGGCCCGCACACCGGGGGAGTCCAGGTCGCGCCCGAGCAGCTGCTCGGCCCGCCGGATCCGCTTGCGCAGGGTGTGCCGGTGGACGCCGAGCCGGGCCGCGGCCGGCTCCCACTGGCCGTGCGCGGCCAGCCAGGCCCGCAGCGACTCGACCAGGTCGCCGGCGCCGGCCCGGTCGGCGGCGACCAGCGGGGCGAGCGCGGCCTCGGCGAAGGCGCCCGTGGCGGCTGGGTCCAGCAGGCGGGCCAGACCCTGGCCGGCCAGGTCGGCGAACGCGGTCACCGGCCGGCCGGCCACCCGGCCGTGCCCGGCGGCCTGGCGGGCCTGCCGCACGCCGTCGTCCAGCCGCGACCAGGGCACCGGCGGCGCGGTGCCCACCACGGCGCCGGCCACCTGTCCGAGCAGGCCCGGGAGCCGGCCGGCCAGCGGCCCCTCGCCGGGCGCCAGGACGACCAGGGCGTCGTCGGCCTGCGCGGACAGGACCGGCTCGCGGGCGGATGCCGCGGCGTCGGCGGCGACGTCGACGGCGGCCGCCCGCTCCTCCGCACTGCCCAGCACCGCCAGGACCGCGACCGGCTCCGGCGGCAGCGACTCACCGAGGGCCGCGACGACCCGGCCCGCCGCGGCGGTCTGCCCGGACAGCAGCAGCTGCAGGATCGCCGCGCGCAGCGCCGCCGTCCCGCTGTCCAGGGCGCGCGACTGCTCCATCCGCAGCGTCAGCAGCAGCGCGGCGGCGTTGACCACGTGCCGGTCGCCGGGGGACAGCGGGGACCGCCGGCCGACGGCGAGCAGGCCCCGCACCCGGGTGCCGGTGCCCAGCGACTGCACCACGACGGTCTCCCCGGGCTCGGTGAGCGCGGCCCCGGCGGGCGGGCGGGCGGTGCGCAGCCGGTCGACCGTCGCCGCCAGGTCGCCGGCGCGGGCCCGGGCCGACGGCGGCGACGCCTCGAGCGGGGCGCCGGCGGCGTCGAGCAGCAGCGCCCAGCCACCGAGGTGGCGGGCCAGCCGGTCGAGCACGGCCCCGGGGGCGTCGGGGGCCACCGCCGCCCGGGTCAGCTCCCGCTGCACCGCGGCGGTCCGGGTCACGGCCGCGTACTCCTCGGCCGCGAGGGCGCTCGACACCGCCCGCGACAGGGCGATGAACGGCGTGCGGCGCGGCACCTCGACCACGGCCAGCCCGGACTCGTCGGCGGCCGCCACGAGCTCCGGCGGCACGCGGGCGTGGCTGAGCCCGGTGCCCAGGCCGAGGGCCACCACGCCGGCCCCGGCCAGCCGGCGCACGTAGCCGGGGGCGTCCTCCGGCGTCAGGGACAGCCCGGTGGTCAGGAGCAGCTCACCGCCCTCGAGGAAGGGTGTCGGGTCGGCCAGCTCGCTGACGTGCACCCACGACAGGGGGCGGTCCACCGGCGCGGCGCGCGTGTGCAGGCTCAGCTCCAGCGACGCGGTCCCCAGCAGGGCCGCGACGGTCATCGGCACGGGCACCCCTCCCGCCGACGCGGCTGCTGACGAAGTGGACACCCCGGAGGGTCCCAGGTGCCGGTCCGGACGGTACCGGGGGAGCGGCCGGGCACCCACCCTGGAGGCCGGACCTCCCCGGACCGGGGGAGGTCGGCGCCCGCGAGGAGACAGCGATGACCGACCTGCTGACCGACACCGGCTCGATCGCCCAGGAGCGGCGGCTGGTCACCGAGATCCCCGGGCCCCGGTCCCGTGAGCTCGCCGCCCGCCGCTCGGCCGCGGTGACCTCCGCCGTGGGCAGCGTCCTGCCGGTCTACGTCGAGCAGGCCGCCGGGGGCGTGGTGGTCGACGTCGACGGCAACTCCTTCATCGACCTGGGGTCGGGCATCGCCGTGACCAACGTGGGGCACGCCGCGCCCGAGGTCGTCGCCGCCGTGCAGGCGCAGGTCGCCGCCTTCACCCACACCTGCTTCATGGTCGGGCCCTACGAGGGCTACGTCGCCGTGGCCGAGGAGCTCGACCGGCTCACCCCCGGGGACCACGAGAAGCGGTCGGCGCTGTTCAACTCCGGGGCCGAGGCCGTGGAGAACGCGGTCAAGGTGGCGCGCGTGGCCACCGGCCGCTCGGCCGTCGTCGTGTTCGACCACGCCTACCACGGGCGCACCAACCTCACGATGGCGCTGACCGCGAAGAACATGCCCTACAAGAACGGGTTCGGGCCGTTCGCCGGCGAGGTCTACCGGGTGCCGATGTCCTACCCCTACCGCGACGCGCCGGGCACGACCGGCGAGCAGGCCGCGGCTCGGGTCCTGGACCTCGTCGAGACGCAGATCGGCGCCCACAACGTGGCCGCGGTCCTCATCGAGCCGATCCAGGGCGAGGGCGGGTTCGTCGTCCCCGCGCCGGGCTTCCTGCCCGCCCTGGCGCAGTGGTGCGCCCGCTCGGGCGCGGTGTTCATCGCCGACGAGGTGCAGACCGGCTTCTGCCGGACCGGGTCGTGGTTCGCCTCGGAGCACGAGGACGTCGTCCCCGACCTGGTGACCACCGCCAAGGGCATCGCCGGCGGGCTGCCGCTGGCCGGGCTCACCGGGCGGGCCGAGCTGATGGACGCCGTGCACACCGGCGGGCTCGGCGGCACGTACGGCGGCAACCCGGTGGCCTGCGCCGCCGCGCTGGCCAGCATCCGCACCATGCGGGAGCTGGACCTCAATGCCGCCGCCCGGGCGATCGAGGCCACCATGCTGCCGCGGCTGCGCGCGCTCGCCGAGCGCACCGGTGTGGTCGGCGACGTCCGGGGCCGCGGCGCCATGCTCGCGATGGAGCTGGTGCGGCCGGGGACCGACGAGCCCGACGCCGCGCTGACCAGTGCCGTCGCCAAGGCCTGCCACGCCGAGGGCGTCATCGCCCTGACGGCGGGCACGCACGGCAACGTGCTGCGCTTCCTCCCACCGCTGGTGATCGGGCAGGACCTGCTCGGTGAGGCGCTCGACGTCCTGGACGCTGTCTTCGACGCGCACGCGGCCCGGTGACCCCCGGGGCGGCCGGCATCGGCCGGCCGCCCCGGTCCGTGCGGCTCGTGCCGATCCACCGACGATCGCCCTGAAAGCGGCTGATGGGACACAGCCGCACGAGTCGGGACGCTGTGCGCTGATGTGCAGCTTCCGGCTCGAGAACTACCCATCAGCGCACACTGTCGCCGCTGCGACCGCTGCAGACCGGTGTCCTCGAGTGGGCCGCTCAGGGACAGGAGCCAGCCCTGCGACCGTGCCTCGACCACTGCGCTGGCCGGGCGGTCGCATCGTCAAGGGCCTATGAGAACGAAGGCGCCCGCGCCGCCTCGGTGGCGCGAGCAACTCGCATAGCGATCGAGCCGGTTCGAGTCCGGCATTCGGTGCGACCGCGCTCCGTTCCTGCGCGACGGCGTGGCGGCCCGGGGGGCGGGGAGACGAGCCAGCGGAGCCTCGAGCGCCCTTGGCCCTCGGCTCGGCGCGCCGTTGGGAGAGACACACAGCCGGATGCCTGCTCCGCATCGGCCGGCCGGTCCGGTCCGTCCGGCTAGCCGCCCTCGCGCATCCCCCAGGGCGAGCCGTAGGCGGTGAGCAGGTCCAGGAACGGCACGGCGTCGAAGGCCTCCGGGCCCAGGACGCCGCTGCCCCGCCACCGGCCGGTCGCGAGCAGCTCGAGGGCCACGACGGGGTTGACCGCGGTCTGCCAGACCACGGCCTGCGATCCGTACTCCGCCATCGACCAGGCGTTGTCGACCACGTGGTGGAGGTAGACCTGCCGGGGCCGGCCGTCGGTGCCCGTGCCGCTCACCCACAGGCCCGCGCAGGTCTTCCCCGTCATCAGCTCGCCGAGCGAGGCCGGGTCGGGCAGGGCCGCGGCGACCAGGTCCCGCGGCGCCACCTCGACGTCGCCGACCCGCACGGGCGCGGTGGAGTCCAGGCCGGTCTCGTGCAGCACCCTCAGGACCTCGATGACGTGCGAGCCGAGGCCGTACTTGAAGGTGACCCGGCGGGCGTCGATCCAGCGGGGCATGAGGAGCACCTCCTCGTGCTCCACGTTGACGCACTCCACGGGCCCGATCCCCTCGGGGAAGTCGAAGACCTCCGGCTCGCTGAACGGCTCGGTGGTGTACCAGCCCCGGTCGCGCTCCCACACGACGGGCGGGTTCAGGCACTCCTCGATCGTGGTCCAGATGTTGAACGAGGGCGCGAACCCGTGGCCCCGCACGGTCAGGTCCGCCCCGTCCCGGACGCCGAGCTCGTCGATCTCGGCGAAGAGGTGGTCGGCGGCGTAGCGGGCGAACACGTCGGACAGCCCCGGCTCCACGCCCATGCCCACCAGCGCCAGCCGCCCGGCCGCCTCCCACTCGGGCGCCAGCGCGAACTGCTCGTCGCCGAGCTTGACGCCCGTCTGCTCGTAGGGGCGCTCCGGGTGCGGGCGCGACAGGGACATCGCCATGTCCAGGTAGTCGGCACCGGCGGCCAGCGACGCGCGGAACAGCGGCATCACGAACCGCGGGTCGGTCGCGTTGAGGACGACGCCGCAGCGGTGCTCGGCGATCAGGGCCCGGACGCCGGCCTCGTCCGAGGCGTCGACGCGGGCGGCGACGAACCGCGGGTCGCCGGCGGCAGCGACGGCCTTCTCCGCCCGGGCGGGGTCGAAGTCGGCGACGACGAGCCGCTCCACGAAGTCGCGGCGCGCCGCGATGGCCGCCACGGCGCTGCCGACACCGCCGGCACCGACCAGCAGGATGCGCATGTCCACCTCCACGGGAGACCCCACCCTAGCCACGACTTCCGTCGTCCTGGCAGGTTTCTGGCCGCATAACCCTTGTCGAACGGGCCGGGAACTGCCATAACCGTCGCATGAAGCCGGAGCGCGCCCCCGCCGTGGTCGGTCCCGGGGAGGAGGCGACCCTCCGGCCGGGGGCCATCGGCTTCGTCGATGCCCTCGTGATCGGCCTGGCCTCCACCTCGCCGGCCTACACCCTGGCCGCGATCATCGGCGCGCTGGTGGCGCTCGCCGGAGTCCACGCGCCGGGGATCCTGCTGGCCTCGTTCGTGCCGATGGTGCTCATCGCCTCGGCCTTCGCCGCGCTGAACCGGGTCGACCCCGACTGCGGGACGACGTTCTCCTGGGTCACCCGGGCGATGGGGCCGTGGGCCGGCTGGATCGGCGGCTGGGCGATCGCCATGACCGGCGTCCTCATCATCGGGTCGCTGGCGAACGTGGGCGTCGTCTTCACGCTGCGCACGCTCAACCTGGACTCGCTGGCCGAGAACACCGCGCTCGTCATCGTGCTGACCGTGGCGCTGATCCTGCTCATGACCTGGATCTGCGTGCTGGGCACCGAGCTGTCGGCGAAGCTGCAGAACGCGCTGATCCTCGCCCAGACCGTCGCCCTGCTGGTGTTCGCCGCCGTCGCCTTCTACCGCGGGGTCAGCGGGGACAGCCCGCTGGGCGGCCTGGACCCGGCCTGGGACTGGCTCAACCCCTTCGGCGCCGGCGGCGCGGCCCTGTCCGGCGGGCTGCTCCTGGGGGTCTTCGCCTACTGGGGGTGGGAGTCGGCGGTGAACCTGACCGAGGAGACCCGCGACTCGACCTCGGCGCCGGGCCGCGCGGCGATCGTGTCCACCGTCGTCCTGCTGGTCACCTACGTGGGCGTCGCGATCGCCGTCCTGGCCTTCGCCGGCACCGACTACCTGGCCGACAACGCCGACGAGGAGGAGGCGATCTTCGCGCTGCTCTCCACCGAGGTGATGGGCGGCTGGGACTGGGTGGTCCTGCTGGCGGTGGCCACCGCGGCGATCGCCTCGACCCAGACCACCATCCTCCCGGCGTCGCGGACCGGGCTGTCGATGGCCCGCCGGCACGCGCTGCCCAAGCGGTTCGGGCACATCTCGCCGCGCCACCGGACCCCCGACGTCTCGACCTGGTGGGTCGGCGTCATCGCCAGCGTGTGGTTCGTGGCGGTCAGCCTGCTCAGCGAGAACGCGCTGTTCGACTCGATCACCGCGCTCTCGCTGCTCATCGCCTTCTACTACGCGCTCACCGGCATCGCCTGCGCCGTGTACCACCGCCGGCAGCTGACGCGCAGCGTGTCGTCGTTCCTGCTCATCGGCATCGGCCCCCTGGCCGGCGCCGGCCTGCTGATCTGGCTGCTGGCTCTGGCGATCCGCGACCTCGCCGACCCCGACAACTCCTACACCGGCCAGGCGTGGCTGGGGGTGGGCCCGCCGCTGGTGATCGGCCTCGGGATCTTCGTCGTGGGACTGGTGCTGATGCTGGTCTGGCGGACGCGGGACGGCCGGTACTGGCAGGAGCGGCCCGGGATCGCCGGCGACCGCATCGAGGTGGACGAGGACCTGCGGTGAGCATCGTGCTGGGGTACGACGAGTCGCCGGGATCCCGCCCGGCGCTGGCCATGGCGGTCTCGCTGGCCGCGCGCTTCGACGAGCCGCTCGTGCTCGTCTACGGCGTCGAGCCACCCGGCGGGATGGGCGAGGAGTTCCAGGCCCACCAGCGCGCGCTGACCGAGATGGGGCGGACGGCGGTGTCGCACGCGGTCGCGGAGGCCGAGGCGGCCGGCGTCGCGACGGTCGTCGAGGTGCTGTCGCAGAAGCCCGCGCAGGCCCTCATCGAGGCCGCGCACCGGCACGACGGCCGGGTCATCGTGGTCGGCACCCGCGGGGAGAGCCCGCTGCGCGGCGCCGTCCTGGGGTCGGTGTCGCACAAGCTGCTGCACCTGTCCGACCGCCCGGTGCTGTGCGTGCCGGTGGCGGAGGACGAGGAGTCCTGACGCCCGCCGCCGCGGACGTCGCGGGCGGCGGGGGTCAGGATCGGGCAGGGGTCAGAGCCTGGCCCACGCCTCGGTGAGCACGCTGCGCAGGATCTGCTCCATCTCGTCGAACTCCGCCGGGCCGCAGATCAGCGGGGGCGCCAGCTGGACGACCGGGTCGCCGCGGTCGTCGGCCCGGCAGTACAGGCCGGCCTCGAACAGCGCACCGGAGAGGAACCCGCGCAGCAGCCGCTCGGACTCGTCGGCGTCGAAGGTCTCCTTGGTGGCGCGGTCCTTGACCAGCTCGATGCCGTAGAAGTACCCGTCGCCGCGGACGTCGCCGACGATGGGCAGGTCGCGCAGCCGCTCGAGGGTGGCGCGGAAGGCGCCCTCGTTGTCGAGCACCCGCTCGTCGAGCCCCTCGTCTGCGAACACGTCGAGGTTGGCCAGGGCCACCGCGCAGCTGACCGGGTGGCCGCCGAAGGTGTAGCCGTGCGCGAAGGTCACCCCGTCGCGCAGGAACGGCTCGACCACCCGGCCGGTCGCGATCATCGCGCCGATGGGGGAGTAGCCCGAGGTCATCCCCTTCGCGCACGTGATCATGTCCGGCACGTAGCCGAACTTCTCGCAGGCGAAGGTCGTGCCGAGCCGGCCGAACGCGCAGATCACCTCGTCGCTGACCAGCAGGACGTCGTGGCGGTCGCAGATCTCGCGGACCCGCGCGAAGTAGCCCGGCGGCGGCGGGAAGCAGCCGCCGGCGTTCTGTACCGGCTCCAGGAACACGGCGGCGACGGTCTCCGGGCCCTCGAAGAGGATCGCCTGCTCGATCTGGTCGGCGGCCCACCGGCCGAAGGCCTCGGGGTCGTCGCCGAACAGCGGCGCGCGGTAGATGTTGGTGTTGGGCACCCGGATGCTGCCGGGGACCAGGGGCTCGAAGGGCTGCTTCAGCGCGGGGATGCCGGTGATGGACAGCGCGCCGTGGGTGGTGCCGTGGTAGGCGACCGCCCGGCTGATCACCTTGGTCTTCTGCGGCCGGCCGGTGAGCTTGAAGTACTGCTTGGCGACCTTCCAGGCGGTCTCGACGGCCTCGCTGCCGCCGGTGGTGAAGAAGACCCGGTCCAGGTCGCCGGGGGCCGCGGCCGCCAGCCGCTGCGAGAGCTCGATCGCGGTCGGGTGGGCGTAGGACCACAGCGGGAAGAACGCGAGCTCCTCCGCCTGGCGGGCGGCCGCCTCGGCCAGCACCCGCCGCCCGTGCCCGGCCTGGACGACGAACAGGCCGGACAGCCCGTCGAGGTAGCTGCGGCCCCGGTCGTCGTAGATCCTCGCGCCCTCGCCGCGCACGATCACCGGGGGAGGGGTGTCCCGGTAGGCGCCCGTCCGGGAGAAGTGCAGCCACAGGTTCGCGGTCGCCTCCGCCCCGACGGGCCGGCGCGTCGTGACGTCCTGCTCGGTCGTGGTCATGACTTCGGATCCCGTCGTCGGCACGGCATGAGACGATCCGAATCGTACGTGCCGGGCGGTTCCCCGGACCAGACCGGCAGTAGCCGTCGCTGGCTACGATCCGAGGGACCCGGATCGGCCGGGGACGAACGGGGAGTGGCTGGGATGAGCATCCGTCGGCAGTTCGCGCTGGACGACGTCTCACGGGCGATCATCGAGCAGCTGCAGGAGGACGGCCGCCGCCCCTACGCCCGGATCGCCACGGCGGTGGGGCTGTCCGAGGCCGCCGTCCGGCAGCGCGTGCAGCGGCTGCTGGACGCCGGCGTGATGCAGATCGTCGGGGTCACCGACCCGCTGCAGGTCGGCTTCTCGCGGCAGGCGATGGTCGGGGTGCGGACCAGCGGTGACCCCCGGACGGCGGCCGACCGGATCGCCGAGTTCGCCGAGGTCGACTACGTCGTCATCACGGCGGGGTCGGTGGACCTGCTCGTCGAGGTGGTCTGCGAGGACGACGACCAGCTGCTCGACGTCGTCGCCCGCATCCGCGCCGTCGACGGCGTGGAGTCCACCGAGACGCACCTGTACCTGGCGCTGGCCAAGCAGACCTACGCCTGGGGGACCCGCGGGCCGCAGGCCCACCCCTCCGGCGGCGCGGCCGGGCTCTGACCCCCGGCCGCCGCCGCGGCGGTCAGTGGCAGGCGCCCGGGGCCGGCGGCACGTCCAGGGCCGGGTTGCGGTCGAAGAAGCCGACCGGCTTCAGTTCGAAGGAGACGACGTCCACCGGCATGACCGGCCAGTCCTCGGGCCGGGGGACGTGGTGGATGCCGAAGACGTGCCAGAGCACGACGTCGGTGTCGACCAGCGGGCGGTCGGCCTGCTGCCAGACCGGCAGCCCGGCGTCGTCGAGGCTCTGGTTGCAGAACTCGCCGGAGGGCCAGCGCTCCTCGGCGTCGAACCGGCTCACCCACACCGGGTGGTCGATCACCTGCGCCCGCCGGCGGAACGGGGCGTCGGGGTGCGCCAGCGAGGGGATCGCCGAGGTCGGGTACAGCTTGTAGCCCGGCGCCGTCCCGAGCCGGGTGGGCGCCGTCCGGTTGACGACCTTCACGCTGCGCTGGGTGGCGAAGTCGAGGTCGACCCGCCCCTGCGCCTCGCTCTCCACGACCCGGCTGCGGGTGACCACGGCCAGCCCGTACGGGTTGGCCGCCGTCACCGGCAGCGCCTCGCTCTCGGTGACGACGACGGTGTTGTCCGGCCCGTCGACCTCCATGTCCAGGCGGGCCACGATGAAGTGCTGGTGGATCGGCGCGTAGGTGCGCTCGTCGACCACCGTGCCGAACGGCGGCGGGTCGCCCTCGTAGGCGCTGGTCACCATGATCCCGGTGGCGCGGACCTCGCACTGGATCGTGCCGTCCTGGTAGAAGCGCCAGTACGTCAGGTACTCGTAGTTGGCCACCGTGGCGTGGAACGAGACGACCATCCGCCGGGACCGCCGGACCTCGGCCCCGGCGCGCTCGTCGACGTGCTTCCAGAGCACGCCGTCGTCCTCCTCGTGCAGGCAGATCGCGTTCTCGATGGTGTACGGCTCGCCGCGGCTGTCGTGCAGGACCGCGTCGACGTAGGTGATGTCGCCCAGGCAGTCGCAGCCGAGCTTCAGCGACGTCGTCATGAACCCCAGGCCCCACTCGCCGATGTCGAAGGCGGTGCGCCGGTGGTGGTCGGGGCTGGGGTCGCGGTAGGGGACGACCATCTCGGCGAAGGACATGCGGTGGGCCACCGGGCGCCCGTCGTAGGCGACCCGGTGGATCACCAGGCCCTCGCGGTGGGTGAAGCCCAGCCGCATCGTCCACTTCTGCCAGCGCAGCTCGCCGCCGTCGAGCTCGAACGAGACGCCGTCGGGCTGGGTGATCTCCAGGGTGCGGACGTCGCTGCGCTGGGCCAGGCCGGGGACCAGCGAGGGCACGTACTCGCCCATGACGTCGGGCTGCGCCGGTGGCGGGGTGTCCTCGACCTCCAGCAGCTCCATCGTGTTGAGGTCGACGACGAAGTGCAGGCCCATGACGGGATTGGCGTAGGGGTTGCCGTTCGGCGTCGAGCGCCGCCACACGTCGGTCCAGCCGACCCGGCGGTCCTGCAGGCCCTGGGGGACGAGCGAGTGGCCGTAGGCCCAGGTGTCGATCAGGACCAGGTCCAGGTCGGTGATCCCGCGCTTCTCGAGCGCCTCGACGACGGCGGGGTGGGCGATGAGCGCCTCGTGCGCCTCGTGCCACTCGTCGAGGGTCATGTTCGCCTGCCGGCCGGGCACCGCCTCCCAGGACAGGACGGCGTCGCCGGTCAGCGAGACGACCGCCTTGTACGGGATCCCCTCGTCCCGGCTCCAGGCCGTCACCCGGGCCTCCCGGACGATCGGGTCGCCGGGCGCGAAGGCGCGGACGACGTCCTTGGCCGGCTCGCGCAGCTCGATCGAGGCGAACCGCCAGCGCTCGTCCACCCCCCGGTCCCGGCGCAGGATCGCTGCGGCGGCCCGGAACTCGTCGGCGGTCAGCGGGTCCAGCGGGTGGGGCGTGCCGGCACCGGCCGGGCGGCCGCTGCTGCCGGAGGGGTGGCAGGACGGCGCGTGCTCGGTCATGAGGGCCTCTCCTGGGCAGGGTCGGGGCGGTCGGCGAGCAGCGGCAGCGACGGGTCCCACCGGCTCCCCTCCCGGGCGTCCCGCCGGCGGCGGGCGATGGCCGACAGCGCCTCCAGGACCACCCGGTTGGCCAGCGCGGCGGTGATGTCGGCGTGGTCGTGGGGCGGGCTGACCTCGACGACGTCGACGCCGACGACGGGCAGCTCCAGGCAGGCGCGGCGCACGGCGTCCAGCAGCTGGCGGGCGGTCAGCCCGCCGGGCTCGGGCGTGCCCGTGCCGGGGGCGTGCCCGGGGTCGCAGACGTCGATGTCGACGGAGAGGAAGACGCCCTCGCACTCGTCGGTGGCGATGCCGAAGGCCTCCGTCAGGCACTCCTCGAGCCCGCGGTGGCCGATCTCGGTCATCTCGTAGGAGCGCATCCGCTGCGCCGCCATCCAGTCCAGCGTGGCCGGCGGCGGCCAGTAGCCGCGCAGGCCGATCTGCAGGAACCGGTCGCCGCGCAGCGCGCCGGACTCGATCAGCCGGCGCATCGGCTGGCCGTGGCCCCACAGCGAGCCGAACTCGATGTCGCCGGTGTCGGCGTGCGCGTCGAAGTGGACCATCGACACCCGTCCGTGGCCGAGCACGTTCGCCACGCCCTTCGCGTCGGCGAAGGCGATCGAGTGGTCGCCGCCGAGCACCACCGGGATCGCGCCGGAACGCGCGACGGTCTCCACCGCGGCCTCCAGCGCCGGCAGCGCGGTCTCGATGTCCCCGGAGTACATCTCCAGGTCGCCGGCGTCCAGGACCCGCAGGTCGCGCAGCCCGTCGGTGCGCAGCGCCAGGCTCGGCCGCGACCCGTCGTGGGGCAGGTAGTCGGTCATCCGGATGGCCTGGGGACCGAACCGGGTGCCGGGCCGGTGCGAGGTGCCGCCGTCGAAGGGCGCGCCCAGCACGACCACGTCGGCGCCGGCGAAGGACGCCGGGTCGTCCAGGTCGCAGCGGTCGACGCCGAGGAAGGTGATGTCGGGCCCGTACTGGGCGCCGTAGCGCGTCATCGCGTCGGAGGTCCGATCGGTCGGGCGGTCCGCATGGCCGCAGGGTACGGCTGCCATCGTGGCCACCCGATCGGTGGTGTCAAGTGGCTGCGGCGACCGATCCCGTCGCCGGGGCGGTCGAGCGCGCCGGTTCCGGTGGAGCGGATCGGTCTCAGGCGTCCTCGCCGGACCGCCCGGCGCGGGCCATGCCCAGGAACTTGGTGAACTGGGCGGGCCCGTCCTCCAGGACGTCGACGTAGCCGCCGGCGCAGATCTGGTCCCAGTGCGCCCGGACGTCCTCGGGCCGGGCGTCCCGGCCCAGGAACACCCCGCGGGTCTCGGGGAGCTCGGTGACGGAGAAGGCGCCGCCGCCGGCGTTGAGGATGACGCCGTTGGGTGCGTCCTCGCCCACCAGGTGCAGGACGCCCGCCGTGACCGACTCCGGGGGGAGGCTCTCGGCGTCGCTCCGGTCGCCGATGATCGTGCCCTCGGTCATGCGGGACCGGGCGACCGGGACGATGGTGTTGGTGTGCACGCCCCTGGCGGCGCCCTCGATGGCCAGGACCTTCATCAGCCCGAGCACCCCGGCCTTGGCGGTGGCGTAGCCGGCCTGGCCGAAGTTGCCGTAGGTGCCGTTCTGCGAGGACGTGAGGAGCACGCGGCCGTAGCCCTGGTCGCGCATCAGCGGCCAGACGGCGTGGGTGCAGCGCAGCGACCCGGTGAGGTGGACGTCGAGGACGGCGAGCAGGTCGTCGAGGTCGACCTTGTGGAACGACCGGTCGCGCAGGATGCCGGCGTTGTTGACCAGGATGTCGACCCGGCCGAACGCGTCGAGGGTGGCGTCGACCATCCCCTGCACCCCGGCGGGGTCGGTGACGCTGGCGCGGTCGGCGATCGCCTCGCCGCCGGCGGCCCGGATCTCGGCCACGACGCTGCCCGCCGCGTCCTCCTCGCCGGCGCCGCCGTCCACCGCCGACCCCGGGTCGTTCACCACGACCCTGGCACCGCGCTGCGCGAGCGCCAGGGCGTAGCTGCGCCCCAGCCCCCGTCCGGCACCGGTGATGACCGCCACCCGGCCGGTGAAGTCGGTGCTCATGTCGCGCTCCTCGTGCTGGGGTGCCGGCCCGTGCTCCGGCCGACGGTGCGCAGATGCTGCCCGACGCGGGGCCGCCGGGGAGCGCGGGCGTGCGGTGCCGGTGCCCCGCCGCCCGCGGCGGGCGGGGGGATCGGGCCTGCCTGCCGCCCGTCGGCGGAACTGCGAAGAAGGTGCCGTCGGCCGGGCTCGCAGGACTCGCCCGGTCCGCCGGTGCCGTCGGCCCGCCGACTTCGGCCGACGACGGCCCGCGCGTCCCGGCGTGCGCCGCTCCTCAGGACCCCGGCCGGACGCGCGGGAGCACGCCGGCCGTGAAGGTGCCGACGATCTCCCGCCGGCGCGCGCCGTCCCCGACCGGGGAGAAGATCACCGTCTCCGCGCCGGCGTCGGCGTACTCGCGGACGCGCGCGGCGACCCGGTCCGGATCGCCGTGCAGCAGGTACCGGTCGGCGAGGCGGCTGAAGTCCTGCTGGTAGACGGCGCTGACGCCGTCCACGACCTCCTGCCGGGAGCGCGCGGCGTCCGGGTCGACGCCGCCCCAGCAGAACACCGAGCCGCGGACGGCGGCGGGGTCGCGGCCGGCCGCCTCGGCGGCCGCCCGCACCTCGGCGAGGCTGCCGGCCAGCTGCTCGGGGGTGTACATGTACGGCATCCACACGTCGGCGAAGCGGCCCGCGCGGCGGATCGCGGCCGGGCTCCGCCCGCCGAGCCAGATGGGTGGGCCACCCGGCTGGACCACGCCGGGGTCGAGCGCCAGCCCGGGGACCCGGGTGAAGCGGCCGTCGAAGTCGACCGGCCCGCCCGACGACAGCTGCTGCAGGAGGGTCAGCGCCTCGTCGGTGCGCGCGCCGCGCTCGGTGACGTCGACGCCGGCGGCGACGAACTCCGGCGGGTACTCGCCGCCGACCCCGACGCCCATGTCGAACCGGCCCCCGGAGACCTGGTCGAGCGTCGTGGCCAGCTTCGCGGCGAGCGCGGCCGGGTACAGGGGGAGGACGGTGAGGGAGCTGAGCAGCCGGATGCGCTCGGTGGCCCCGGCGGCCGCGGCGAGGGACACGAAGCCGTTGGTCTGCGGCCCGTGGAAGAACAGGTGCTCGCCGGTCGCCACGCCGTCGTACCCGGCGGCCTCGGCCGCCCGCGCCTCGGCGGCGGCGGTGCGGCCGTCGAAGCTCAGGGTCAGGAAGACCCGCATCCGGTTCTCCTTCCGATGTCGGGGCAGGGGGTCGCGGCAGCTCCGGCGGTCCGCGGGCACGGCGCGGTCCGCGGGGGAGCGGGGGTCAGCCGACGCGGGTCAGGCCCGAGCGGTACCGGCGCGCGTTCTCGACGTACAGGGCGACGGCGTCCTCCACCCACGCGCCGGTCCCGGTGCCCTCGCGGACGCGGGCGGGGACGCCGAGCGCGCGGGACCCCGGCGGGACCGCGGTGCCCTCGGACACCAGGGCACCGGCGCCGACCAGGGCCTCGTCCCCGACGACCACCCGGTTCAGGACGACGGACTGGGACCCGATCAGGCAGCGGTCGCCGATCGTGCAGCCCTCGAGGTGGGCGAGGTGGCCGACCACGCACTCGGCGCCGACGACGGTCGGCCAGTCCGCGGTGGTGTGCAGGACCGTGCCGTCCTGGATGGAGGTGCGCGCCCCCACCCGGATCTCGCCGTAGTCCCCGCGCAGCACCGCCTGCGGCCAGATGCTGACCTCCGGGCCGAGCTCCACCCGGCCGATGACCGTCGCGTCGGGGTGCACCCAGGCGGTGGGGTGCACGACCGGCGCGATGCCGTCGAGCGCCCAGAGCGTCACGCGTCGGCGACGAGCTCGGTGTCCACGCCGATCTTGCCCACCTTCGACGCGCCACCGGGGCTGCCCAGCGGCTGGTCGCGGCCGGGGAGCGGCTCGATGAAGAAGCGCCGGTTGTCCGCGATGTGCGGCTCGTTCTCCTCGGTCACCCGGCGGTCCTGCGAGATCGCCTCGACCGGGCACACCGGCTCGCACGCCCCGCAGTCGATGCACTCCTTGGGGTTGATGTAGAGCTTCCGGTCACCCTCGTAGATGCAGTCGACCGGGCACTCGTCCACGCAGGACATGTCCGTGGTGTCGATGCACTCGGAGCCGATGACGTAGGGCACGGGGGTGTCTCCTCGGTGAAGGGCGGTGTGCGGGCGGTCAGGCGGCGGCCGCGCCGAGGCCGGCGGGGTCGTCGCTGCTGTGCCCGGGGAAGAGCGGCTGGTCCGGGTCGAGGTAGGTCGCGGCGTTGTTGACGGCCGTGGCGGCCTCCCCGAATCCCACGGCGATCAAACGGACCTTGCCGGGGTACTCGGTGATGTCGCCGGCGGAGTAGACGCCGGGGACGGTGGTGCGCATGGCGGTGTCGACGAGGATCTTGCGGTCGGCGATGTCGATGCCCCAGCGCTCCAGCGGGCCGATGTCGGCGGTGAAGCCGAGCGCGGCGATGACCGCGTCCGCGCGGTGCGCGGTGACGGTCCCGTCCTTGTGCTCCACGTGCACGGTGCGCAGGCGGTCGTCCCCCTCCAGGTGCGACACCTGGGCGTCGGTGACGACGGTGGTGGGGCCGGCCACCATCTCCGTGACGCTGGCCGCGTGCGCGCGGAAGGCCTTCCGGCGGTGGACGAGGGTGACCGAGCCGGCGATGCCGGTGAGCGCGAGCGCCCAGTCCACGGCGCTGTCCCCGCCGCCGACGATGACGACGTCCTGGCCGGCGTGGGCGGCGAGCTCGCGGACCACGTAGGTCAGGCCGCGGCCCTCCCACGCGTCGCCGCCGGGCAGCGGGCGGGGGGTGAAGGTGCCGATGCCGCCGGTGATCACGACCGCACCGCAGTGGATACGGGTGCCCTTGTCGGTGGTGACGACGAGCCGGTCCCCGGCGCGCGGGGTGGCGCCGGCCTCGTTCGTCAGCGTCTCGGCGCGCTCGCCGAGGACGTGGACGGGGTCGAAGCGCGCCGCCTGGGCCACCAGGTTGGCGACCAGGTCGCGGCCGCGGATGCCGGGGAAGCCGGCGACGTCGTAGATCGCCTTCTCCGGGTACAGCGCCATCACCTGCCCGCCGGGCTCGGGCAGGCTGTCGACGACGGCGGTGCGCAGGCCGCGGAAGCCGGCGTAGTAGGCCGCATACAGGCCGGCCGGACCCGCGCCGACGACCAGCAGGTCCACCTGGACGTCGCGTCCTCCGCCGCCGGTGCCGGCGACGGGGTGGGGCGCGGCGGTGGCCGTCATGCGGGGCTCCCGGGGGTGGTGGCGGTCAGGTCGGGCCGGATCGCGTCGGCGCGGGCGCTGCCCAGCCGCTCGAGCGCGAGCTCGCGGACGCGGAAGCGCTGCAGCTTCCCGGTCGCCGTCTGCGGCAGCTCGTCGAAGACGAGGATGTTGCGCGGCCGCTTGAACGCCGCCAGCCCGTCGCGGCAGAAGGCGACCAGCCCGTCGTCCGTGACGGTCGCTCCGGCGGCGAGGACGACGCAGGCCACCGGCTTGTCCAGGCCCGTCTCGTCCGGCACGGAGACGACGACCACCTGGCTGACCTCCGGGTGGGCCCGCAGCCGCTCCTCGACCTCGGTCGGGGAGACCCAGATGCCGCCGGCCTTGATGATGTCGTCGGTGCGGCCGAGCGAGGAGAAGTAGCCGTCGGCGCTGCGCACGTAGGTGTCGCCGGTGCGCACCCAGTCGCCCTGGAACACCCGCCGGGTCACGTCCGTGCGCTGCCAGTAGCCGGTCGCCGCCGACCTCCCCTTGACCCACAGGTTGCCCGGGGTCCCGTCGGGCACCGGGTTCCCGTCGTCGTCGACGATCTTGGCCTCGTAGCCGGCGACGATCTCCCCGGTCGCCCCGGCCCGGGTCCGGCCGGGCCGGCCGCTGATGAAGATGTGCAGCATCTCGGTGGAGCCGATGCCGTCGAGCATCTCCACGGAGAACGTCGAGGTGAAGCGCTCGAACAGCGGCGCGGGGAAGGCCTCGCCGGCCGAGACGCAGGCCCGCACGCCCGCGAAGGCGTCGTCCGGCAGCCCGGCGTTGATCAGCGCGGCGTAGAAGGTGGGGCCGGCGAAGAACAGCGTCGGGCGGTGCTCCTGCAGCACCCGCAGCGTGCCGGCGGGGCTGGGCCGGGAGCGGTCGAGCACCGTGCCGGCCCCGACCGAGAAGGGGAAGGTCAGCGTGTTGCCCAGGCCGTAGGCGAAGAAGAACTTGGCGACGGAGAAGGTGACGTCGTCCGGGCCGATGGCCAGCACGTCCCGGGCGTAGGTCTCGGCGGTGTCGCGCAGCGACCCGTGCCGGTGCATCGCGCCCTTGGGCGTGCCGGTGGTGCCCGAGGTGTAGAGCCAGAACGCCGGCGAGTCGGCCACCGTCGGGTAGGGGGCCGCCACCTGCTCCAGGAAGTCCGCGCCGGCCGCCACGAAGGCGTCCCAGGACCGCACCCGCGCGTCCGGGACCTCGGGCAGGGCCGCCGGGGCCTCCGCGGGCGTGGCGAGGACGACGACGTCGGCGAGGTCGCGGTGGCCGGCCAGCCCTTCGGCCAGTCCGGCGAACTCCGAGCTCAGCGCGACCAGCCGGGCGCGGCTGTCGCCGGCGAGGGCCGCGATGTCCTTGGGCTTGAGCATCGTGCTGACCGGCACGGGGACCGCGCCGATGCGCAGACCGGCCAGGAACGCGGTCAGCAGTTCCGGGGTGTCACCCATGCAGAGCAGCAGCCGCTCCTCGGGGCGGACGCCGGAGGCGACGAGTGCGGCCGCGAACCGGGTGACGGCGTCGTCGAGCTCGGCGTAGCTCAGCACCCGGACGCTGCCGTCGAGGTCGACGGCCGTGATCGCGCGCCGGTCGGGTGTCGCGCGGGCGTGCCGGGTGACCAGCCACTCGGCGGCGTTGAACGGCTCGGGGCCGGTGGTCACGGGCGCCGGCGCGGGGGGCGGAGCGGTGTCGAGGGTGGCCACGGTGCAGGTCCCTTCTCGCACGGGAGGCGAGATCTGCACACTCGTCACCATCGGGCGCTGATGGCGACGAGTGTGCAGATCTCGCCGAGGGGGAGGGTCCGCCCGCTCAGAAGCGGACGTAGTCGTACTCGACCGGCAGGGAGTTGATGCCGACCGAGGGCGGGGCGATCCAGCCGGCGAACTGGCCGGGCTCGTGGCAGGGCTTCATCAGCTCGGCCACCCGGGCGCGGTCCTCGGCGGTGGGCAGCCACTGGTCGGCCTGCCGCTCCCAGGCGGCGGCGTCCAGCACCTCGCCGGACGGCGAGACGGAGTGCCCGGCGAAGGCGCCGACCTTCCGGTTGAAGCCCTGGTGCGGCAGGGTCAGCCGCTCCGAGAGCCCGGCCTCCTCCAGCGCCTGGTTCCAGCGCTTGACGCCGTTCTCGCAGTCGGCGGCGTACTCGTTGCGCAGGTCAAGGTTGAGGGCGGTGAGCATCGGCACCGTCTTGGTGGTGAGCCGGCCGTCCTCGATGACCGGCACCTCCATCGTGTAGTCGTGCAGCAGGTGGTCGTCCTTGCGGCGGGTCTCCATCCACCGGCCCTTGAGCCCGGCGGTGTAGTAGGCCGCGGCGTTCGACGACGTCTCCGCGCCGAACAGGTCCATCGACACCGAGAACTGGAAGTTGAGGTACTTCTGGATGACCGACAGCGGGATGCCGCCGTGCTCCCAGATGTCGTCGGTGCCGTGCTGCTTCATCAGCTCGGCGGTGCGCTCCACGGTCCGCTGCACGCCGGTGGTGCCGACGAACATGTGGTGCGCCTCCTCCTTGAGCATGAACTCGCAGGTGCGCGCCAGCGGGTCGAAGCCGCTCTCCTTCAGCGTGCCGAGCTGGTACTTGCCGTCCCGGTCGGTGAAGTAGGTGAACATGAAGAACTGCAGCCAGTCGGTGGTGTCCTCGTTGAAGGCACCGAGGATGCGCGGGCTGTCGTAGTCACCGGAGTTGCGCTTGAGCAGCTGCTCGGCCTCCTCGCGGCCGTCCTTCCCGAAGTAGGCGTGCAGCAGGTAGACCATCGCCCACAGGTGGCGGCCCTCCTCCACGTTGACCTGGAAGAGGTTGCGCATGTCGTACAGCGACGGCGCGGTCGCGCCGAGGTGGCGCTGCTGCTCGACCGAGGCGGGCTCGGTGTCGCCCTGCACCACGATCAGCCGGCGCAGGTCCGACCGGTACTCACCGGGGACCTCCTGCCAGGCCGGCTCGCCCTTGTGCTGGCCGAAGTTCACCTTGCGGTCCGGGTCGCGCTCGGCGAGGAAGATGCCCCACCGGTACTCCTCCATGGGGACCCGGTCGAAGTGCGCCCAGCCGTCGCGGCCGACGGCGACCGCGGTGCGCAGGTACACGTCGGAGGTCGGGATGGACGGGCCCAGGTTCTTCCACCAGTCGAGGAACTTGGGCTGCCAGCCCTCCAGCGCGCGCTGGAGCTTGCGGTCGCCGGCCAGGTCGACGTTGTTGGGGATCCGCTCGCTGTAGTCGATGCGCGACAGCGGCCCGGTGGGCTCGGGGGCGTCCCCGGTGACCGTGCCGGTCTGCGGTGTGCTCTCGGTGGTGGTCATGGCTCAGACCCGCTTCCTGTCGTAGTCGGCCCGCTTGCCGGTGCCGTAGCGGCGCAGTGCTCCTTCGGGGCCAGCGGCGTTCGGTCGCTGGAAGATCCAGTTCTGCCAGGCGGTCAGCCGGCCGAAGACCTTGGTCTCCGGGGTCTCCCGGCCGGCGAAGCGGAGGTTGGCCTCCATGCCGGTCAGGGCGTCGGGGGAGAAGCTGGCCCGCTCCTCGATGGCGAGGCGGACCTCGTCCTCCCAGTCGATGTCGTCCGGCGTCGCCGTGACCAGGCCGAGCTCCTCGGCGTCGGCGGCGAGCAGGTCGCGGCCCACCGCGGCCTCGGCGGCGGCCAGCTCGTCGGCGCTGCCGAGGAAGCGGACCTGCAGCCGGGTCATGTCGTTGCCCATCGGGAGCAGGCCGGTGTTGAACTCGTCGAGCCGGAGGGCCGCCGGGGGCTTCGGGTCGTCGTCGTCCTCGAACTGGCCCTCGAGCATGTACTGCCGGTCGGCGGCGAAGGCGATCTCGGCGAGCGCCCCGACGAAGCAGCTGCCCGGCTCGACCAGCGCGAACAGGCTGCGCGAGGTGGTGTCCAGCCGCTTGGCCGTGCGCTTGTAGAAGCCGATCAGCTCGTTGACCAGCCAGTGCGACCGGTGGGCGAGGAGGAACTCGTCGTAGGCGGCGACGGTGGCCGGGTCGCCCTCGGTGCGCAGCAGCCAGGTGCCCAGCGCCAGCTCGTTGGTGCGCAGGTGCAGGATCGTGTCGTCGAGCTGGCGGGTCATCGCCAGGAACCAGCCGGCGTCGCCCTGGCCCTGCAGCTCCTCGACCGAGGCCGGGACGGCGGAGGGGCCGAGCACCGTGATCGTCGCGGTGCCCGAGTCGCGGTCCAGGACGACGCGTACGTGCTCGTAGCGGAAGCCGTCGTCGGTGGTCTCGCGCTGCAGCGGGGTGAGCGCGACGCCCTGGGCGCCGGCACCCGGGCGGGAGGAGGCGGCGGCGAGCTCGCCGGCGCGGCGGGCCACCTCGGCGTCGAAGTCGCGCGCCTTGGCGACGGCGTCGACCAGCCGCCACTGCACGGCGCGCTCGCCGCGGACGCCCTCGGCGGTGGTGGAGAAGATGTCGGCCAGGTCGCGCCGCACGCCGCGCTTGTCGACCACGCGGGTCAGGCCGCCGGTGCCGGGCAGCACGCCCAGCAGCGGGACCTCCGGCAGCGAGACCGCCGAGGAGTTGTCGTCGACCAGCACGATCTGCTCGCACGCCAGGGCCAGCTCGTAGCCGCCACCGGCCGCGGTGCCGTTGACCGCGGCGACGAACGGCAGACCCGAGTTGCGGGTGGCGTCCTCGATGCCGTTGCGGGTCTCGTTGGTGAACTTGCAGAAGTTCACCTTCCAGCTGTGCGGCGAGGCGGCCAGCATCCGGATGTTGGCGCCGGCGCAGAACATGCGCTCCTTGCCGCTGGCCACCACCACGGCCTTGACCTCGGGGTGCTCGAAGCGCAGCCGCTGGACGGCGTCGTGCAGCTCGATGTCGACGCCGAGGTCGTAGCTGTTCATCTTGAGCTCGTAGCCGGGGACCAGGCCGCCGTTCTCGTCGACGTCGAGCGTCAGCGTCGCGATCTCCCCGTCCACCGACAGCCGCCAGTGCCGGTACTGCTCCGGCGAGGTCTGGAACGAGACCTTCACGGTCGCGGCCGGCTCGGCCACCGGGGCCGGGCCCTCCGTCGTCGTCGGCGAGCGGTCGTCCAGCGTGGTCACGGTGCCTCCCAAGGGGATGGAACAGGCGCAGGGGATCCCCGCAGGCCTCGTGCACCCATGGTGACGTGCTACAGCAAAGGGTGCAAGTGGCAGGCTTTCTGTAGATGTGTGGGCCAGGTCACCATCTTAGGCGCGGCCGCGGAGGCGTGCAGGGGCCGCGGGACGCCGGGGCCGCCGGACCGCGAGGTCGGCACCCGGTTCCGACCTGCGCGGATGTGCCGGCGCGGGGCTGCGGAGGCTCCCGCCGGATCCCGTGACGGCCGGCTGCGGGCCGGCGCCCGGCCGCCGTGGTGTGTCGACGGTCACGGACCGCCGGTCAGAACAGGTGCAGGTACTCCCGCTGCTCCCAGTCGGTCACCGTCGCCTCGAAGCGGGCCACCTCGGCCCGCTTGACGCCGGCGTAGTGGTCGACGAGGGACGGCGGCAGCAGCTCCCGCAGCTCGGTGTCCTCGTCGAGCGCGCGCACCGCCTCGGCGAGGCTGGTGGGCAGCCGGGGGGCCTCGGTGGCGTAGGGCTGGTCGGCGGAGGGGCCGGGGTCCAGGCCGCGGTCGACGCCGTCCAGGCCGGCGACGAGCTGGGCGGCCATCGCCAGGTACGGATTGGCCGCGGGCTCGCCGGCGCGGTTCTCCACGTGCAGGTCGCCGCGCTCGGCCGAGCCGACGACGCGGAGCATCGCGGCCCGGTTGTCGTGTGCCCACAGCACCCGGTCGGGGGCCATGGAGTGCGGCTGGAAGCGCTTGTAGCCGTTGACCGTCGGGACGGCGAACACGCAGCCGGCGCGGGCGTGCCGCAGCAGGCCGGCGAGGTAGCCGGCGCCGACGGGGGACAGGCCGCCCTCGCCGACGAACGCGTTCCCGCCGTCGCCGGCCCGCACCAGGGACTGGTGCAGGTGCCAGCCGCTGGAGCAGCCCTCGGGGATCTGCGGGCGGCACATGAAGGTGGCCAGCAGCCCGGCCCGGTGGGCGACGGCACGCACCGCCGAGCGGATCAGGACCATCGCGTCGGCGCTGGCCAGCCCGCGCAGCGGTGCGGTGGTGATCTCCACCTGCCCCGGGCCGAACTCGACCTCGACGGTGCGCAGCGGGACGCCGAGCCGGCGCAGCACGCGGGACAGCTCCCCGAGCACCGGCTCGAGCGCGTCGCCGCGGTCGTCGCCGAGCAGCTGGTAGCCCCGGTCCAGCGGGCTCACCGTGCGCGCCCGGCCGGGGGCGCCGGGGCGGTTGACCTCCAGCGGGTCGAGCGGTCCCTCCTCCACCTGCAGCAGGTGGAACTCCAGCTCCAGCCCGGTGACCAGGTCCAGGTCCCGGGAGGCGGCCCGCCGCAACGCCGTCCGCAGCGCGCCGCGGGGGTCGAACGGCACCGGCGCGCCGTCCTTGAGCCGCAGGTCGCTGAGCAGCCAGCCGGTGCGCCGGGCCCACGGCAGCACCTGGAAGGTCGTGGGGTCGGGGACCATCACCACGTCGCCGGCGCCGCCCATCCCGGCGACCCCCACGCCGCCGTCGGGGGAGAAGGCCGGGTACACGGTGCGCCCGGAGGTGTCCTTGGACAGCAGGGTGCTCACGATGGGCAGCCCCTCGGCGAGGACGCCGGGGATGTGCTCGGCCGAGACCGTCTTCGACCGCACGAGCCCGTGCAGGTCGACGAAGCCGACCCGGACGGCCTCGAGCTCCTCGGCGGACACCCGCTCGGCGACCTCTCGGGCGGCGGCGCGCTGCTCGTCGGTCCAGTCACCGTGCCGCGCCACGAAGCCGGGGCGGCTCACCGGGCGTCCGGGGTGCCGGCCGCCGAGGTGGCGCGCGGGGCCAGCTGGGTCGGGTCCTCCGGTTCGGCGTCCTCGGCGCGGACGCCGGCGGGGCCGGTCCGCAGCGCCTCGGTCCACCCGGCCGCCCAGGGGCTCGCGGCCCGCAGCCGGGCGATCGCGTCGGCCCAGAAGTCCTCCCAGGCCCCGGTCGGGCCGATGCCGTCCAGCGGGATGGGGCCGCGGCTCTCCACCTCGGCGCGGTCGTCGAGCAGCGTCTGGGGGCTGTGCCCGGCCGCGACCGCGTCGATCGCCGCCATCAGCATCCGCCGGTAGGTGATGATCGCCTTGTCCGACCGGCTGAGCTTCTCCCGGGTCCGGTCGTGGATCGGCCCCTGGCCCTCGACGGCCATCTGGTCGTGCACGTTGATGTCCGGGCCCAGGCCGGTGTAGGTCGTCGTCCGCTGCTCCTCCGGGTCGAACCGGTAGTTGTTCGCCCGGTTCGCCACCGGCTTGTAGTCCGGCAGCGTGATGCCCTCGAGGCGCTGGGCGCGCATCGTCTCCTTGTCCACGGGGGTGTCCAGGCTGGTGAACATCGCGTACCAGTAGCAGGAGACGTCGTCGACCGGCACGTGCCACTGGGTGATCGACATGGTCGACGACAGCGGGATGGTGATCCCGTGCGGGAACACCTGGTGGGTGATCCGCACGTGCGTCCGGCTCCCGTCCTCGCCGTCGCGGTCCAGCGTGCGCAGGGCGACGATCCGCTGCCCGTAGTCGGTGCGCGCGTTGACGATCTCCGGGCGGCCGTACTCGCGGAGGATCTTGGTCATGGGCAGGTCGGTGCCCAGCGAGGCGCTGCGGAACTGCTTGCCGTAGCTCTCCTCGGGGTCCTCGTCCTGCTCGAAGCGGTGCAGGTAGGAGGCGTGCGCCGGGTCGATGCCGACCTCCAGCGCCTGCAGCCAGTTGCAGTCGAGGTAGCCCTTGAAGGCGAAGGTGTACTCGTCCGGCGCGGCGAAGCAGTCCAGCGCGGGGAACTCCGGCGGGTCGCCGGGGCCCAGGTAGCCCCACACGATGCCGTTGCGCTCGCGCACCGGGTAGGAGGTGAAGCGCACCTTCGCCGCGAGGGTGCTGTCCTCCGGCTCGGCGGGCGTCTCCAGGCAGCGCCCGTCCCCGTCGAGCAGCCAACCGTGGAAGTAGCAGCGCAGCCCGCCGTCCTCCAGGCGGCCCAGCGCCAGGTCGGCGCCGCGGTGCGGGCAGCGGCGGTCGATGAGGCCGAGGTCGCCGGTGTCGTCGCGGAAGAGGACGAGGTCCTCGCCCAGCAGGCGCAGCGGCACGACGGGCCGGTCCCCGGCCAGTTCCTCGGCCAGCGCCACCGGCTGCCAGTACCGGCGCATGAACTCCCCGGCCGGCGTGCCCGGGCCCGTCTGCGTGATCCGCTCGTTGTCCGCAGCCGACATCGCCATGGCGGCGTCCACCCCTCGTGTGCTTCACTGTGTTCGATTACCGAACGCCTGTTCGTTGTGCGACTACTGTCTCGCGATCCGGAGGAGACCGCAATGCCTCGCCTGAGTCCGGACGCCGCGCAGCGGCGGGCGTCCCGCCGGCTGGAGGGCGCCGCCGCGCCGGCCGACTACTCCGAGGCGCTGGCCCGCGGCCTTGCGGTGCTGGAGGCGCTCGGCGAAGGCGGCGGTGGGCAGACGCTCGCGGACCTGGCCCGCGAGCTGGACCTGCCCCGGGCCACGGTGCGCCGGGCGGTGCTGACGCTGGAGCACCTGGGCTTCGTGCGCACCGCCGGGCGGACCCTGGCGCTCACCCCGCAGGTGCTGCGGCTGGCCACGGCCTACCTCGCCGGCGATCCGCTGGGCCAGGTCCTGCAGCCGGCCTGCGAGGAGGTCGTCGCCGAGCTGGGGGAGGCCTGCGGCGTCGCCGTCCTGGACGGGGCCGACGCCGTGGTGGTCGCCCGGGCCCAGCCCCGCCGGCTCGTCCCGGTCGGCACCGGGATCGGGTTCCGCGTGCCGGCCGCCGGCTCCGCCCTCGGCCGGGTGCTGCTGGCGGGCACGGGGGCGCCGGGTGCCGAGCTCGACCGGGTCCGCGCCCAGGGGTGGGCCTACGTCGCCGACGAGGTCGAGGCGGGCCTGCAGTCGGTCGCCGTGCCCCTGCGCCGGGCGGACGGCGTGGTGGTCGCGGCCATGCACGTCGCCAGCAGCACCGGCTCGCGGACGCAGGGGTGGATGACCGGTACGGCACGGGAGGTGCTGTCGGGGCACGCCGAGGAGCTCCGCCGCCTGCTCGTCTGACCGGCCCGGCGGCCCGCCGTCCTCAGCCGACCCCGAGCAGCGCGTGCGCCACCGAGGAGTCGCTGCGGAACTCGAGGGTGGAAGAGCGGTGCACGATCCGGCCCTTGTCCATGACGGCGATCTCGTCGGCGACGGCGAAGGCCAGGTGCAGGTCCTGCTCGACGACGAGCAGGGTGACGCCCTCGGCCTTCATCCGGCCGATGGCCTCCCCGATGAGGTCCACCACCGAGGGGGCGAGGCCGTCGGAGGGCTCGTCCATGAGGACCAGCCGGGGGTTGGTGAGCAGCGCGCGGGCGATCGCGAGCATCTGCTGCTCGCCGCCGGACAGCTGCCCGGCGGTGTGCTTGCGCCGCTCGCCCAGGCGGGGCAGGAGGTCCAGCACCCGCTCCATGTCCCACGGGCCCTTGCCCCGGCCCTGGCGCGTGGCCAGGTCCAGGTGCTCGGTCACGGTCAGCGGCGCCCACGTCCGCCGGCCCTGCGGCACGAGCGCCACGCCGGCGCGGGCGATCACGTCCGGCCGCTTGCCGGTGAGATCGCGCCCCTCGACGGTGACCCGGCCGGCCGAGGGGGTCACCAGCCCCATCAGCGTGTTGATCAGCGTCGACTTGCCGACGCCGTTGCGGCCCAGCAGGCCGAGCACCCGGCCGTTCTCCAGGTCGAGGTCGACACCCTGCAGCACCGTGCTGCGCTTGTAGCCGGACTCCAGTCCGCGCACCTCGAGCACTCAGCTCACCTCCATGCCGGGGCGGCCGGCGTCCAGGGATGCGGGGCCGTCGAGGAACAGCGCCTCGCGGCCGGTGCCGAGGTAGGCCTCCTGCACCGCGCTGCTGGCGCGCACCTCGTCGGGGGAGCCCGTCATCAGCAGCTTCCCCAGGTGCAGCACCGTCACCGAGGTGGCCAGGGCGAACACGACGTCGAGGTCGTGCTCGACGATCACCAGGGTCACGCTCTCGGGCAGGCCCTTGAGCAGCGCGACCAGGCGGGCGCTCTCCGCCGGCGACATGCCGGCCGCCGGCTCGTCGAGTAGCAGCAGCCGCGGCTCGCAGGCCAGCGCGACGGCCACCTCGAGCTGGCGCCGCTCGCCGTGGGACAGCGCCGACACCAGCGCGTGCGAGCGGCCGGCGAGGCCGACGTCGGCCAGCAGCCCGTGCACGCGCTCGCGCGTGGCCCGCTGGCGGCGCGGCAGCAGCGAGTGCCGGCTGCCGCCGGGCTGCCGCTGCGCGGCCATGATCACGTTGCGCTCGACGGTCTGGCTGAGGAACAGGCTGGAGTGCTGCAGGGTCTGGCTGATCCCGCGCCGTGCCCGCTGCGGCTCCGACAGCCGCGTGATGTCGGCGCCGTCGAAGGCGACGGTGCCCGACGACACCGCCATCGACCCGGTGACCAGCTTGAACAGCGTGCTCTTGCCGGCCCCGTTGGGGCCGATCAGCGCGTGCCGGGCACCGGTCCGGACGGTCAGGTCGACGTCGTCGACGGCGGTCAGCGCACCGAACCGGCGCGTGAGGCCGGACAGCTGGAGCAGGTCCTCGCTCATACCGACCCCTCCTCTCCGGGGACGATCGATCGGGTTCGGCGCCGTTTCGGCGTGCGCAGCATCCCGGCCAGGCCGGCGAACCCGCGGGGGAGCACGTACACGGCGATGACGAACACGATGCCCAGCAGCAGGGGGCCGTGCCCGTCCAGGTCGGGGCCGTAGTAGTCGCGGACGATGACCACCACGGCCATGCCGAGCACCGGTCCCCACAGGGTGCCGGCGCCGCCGAGCACGAGGGCCAGCAGCGTGATCGCGCTGAGGGCGAAGCCGGCGTCCCCCGGGGAGACCAGCCGGTTGACCTGGGCGAAGAGTCCCCCGGCCACGCCGGCGAAGCCGCCGGCCAGGATGTAGACGACGTACTTGTAGCGGAACGGGGTGTACCCCAGCGACCGCATCCGGTCCTCGTTGTCGCGGATGCCGCGCAGGACCAGGCCGAACGGGGAGCGGGCGATCAGCCACATCGCCGCGAAGGCGATCACGAAGACGGCCAGGACGTACCAGTAGGTGTAGGCGACGCGGAAGCCGGCGTCGAACGGCTCGCTGCCGAACCGGACGGAGGGCACCGACATGCCGTTGGAGCCGCCGGTGACGCCGTCGAGCCGGAGCGCCAGCTGTGCGGTGATCTCCCCGATGGCCAGGGTGAGCATCAGGAAGAACACGCCGTGGCTGCGCACGGCCAGCCATCCGGTGAGGACGGCGGCGACCGCACCGGCCCCGGCGGCCATCAGCACCGGGACGGGGGCACTGGGCGTCCAGTTGTCGGCGACGATCGCCGCGGTGTACGCGCCGACGCCGAAGTAGGCCGCGTGCCCCAGCGACGGCAGCCCGGTGATGCCGACCAGCAGGTCGAGGCTGACGGCGAACAACCCGAAGATCAGGATGCGGGTGAGGATGTTGGTGCCGTCCTGCGCCACGAAGAACGGCACGAGGACCAGCAGCAGCAGGACGGCGGCCGGGGGTACGGCGCCCAGCAGGCGGGCCCGCCCGCCGGGCGGCGGCGGTGCCGTGCCCGCGGCGCTCGAGCCGGTGCCGGGACCGGCGGTCGTCGGGGACTGCGCGGGCGCGCTCATGACGCCACCTTCCTGGGGCCGAAGAGCCCTTGCGGGCGCACGATCAGGACCAGGGCCAGCGCGCCGAAGAGGATGAACGACGCGAGCTCGGGCAGCAGGGCGCGGCCGAGGGAGTCGACCTGGCCGATGACCAGTGCGCCGATGAGCGCGCCCTTGATCGATCCCAGGCCGCCGATCACCACGACGATCAACGCCAGCAGCAGCACCGTCTCGTCCAGCCCGGGCCGCACGCCGTAGACCGGACCGCCCAGGACGCCGGCCACCGAGGCCAGGACCGAGCCGAAGGCCAGCACGCCGATCTTCACCTTGCGGTTGTCGATGCCCATCGCCGAGACCATCTCGCGGTCGGCGACGGCGGCGCGGACCAGCGCGCCGAGCGACGTCCGCTCCATGACCAGCCAGACGGTGACCGCCATCACCGCGCCGATGCCGATGAGCACCAGCCGGTAGGTGGGGTAGGTGTTGCCGGCAATCGACACGCTGCCGTCGAGGCCGGGAGGTGCACCGATCCGGTACACGTCGTTGCCGTAGATGATCGACAGGACCTCGGCGACGATCAGCGAGATGCCCAGGGTGAGCAGCGCCTGGTCCAGGATCGGCCGCTTGGCCAGCGGCTCGGTCATCACCGACAGCGTGCCGCCGGCGAACAGGCCGAAGACGACGGCCAGCCCCAGGGCGCCGAGGAACGCGCCCCACGTGGGTCCGCCGTCGAGCATGGTGAAGGCGAGGTAGGCGCCCACCAGGTAGAGCGCGCCGTGGGCGAGGTTGAGCACGTCCATCATCCCGAAGACGATGGACAGGCCGACCGCGAGGATGAACAGCAGCGAGCCGATGGCGAAGCCGTTGAGGATGCTGACCAGGTTCGCGTCGAACCAGCCGGCCATGGAGGGGACCTTCCGGAGGGGCGGCGTCCGGGGCCGGGCGGCGTGCCCGGCCCCGGACGGGGCAGCGGAGGGGCCGGGTGCGCCGGCCCCGAGATCAGACGGTGCCGTACTGGCCGAGGTCCTCGAGGACGCTGTTGATCAGCGTGCCGTCCTGGTCGACGACCTCGCGCAGGTAGATGGTCTGCCGCGGGTTCTGGTCCTCGAACTCCCACGGCCCGCGCGGGCTGTTGTCGATCGTCCCCAGGCCGCCGAGGGCCTCGACGAGCTCCTCCCCGCCGGTTCCGCCGGCCTCGGAGACGGCGAGGTCGAGCACGTTGGCCGCGTCGAACATCGACATGGCGAACACGGTCGGCAGCACCCCGTAGGCCTCCTGGTAGGCCTGCACGAACTCCTGGTTGGCGTCGTTGTCGAGCTCGGTGGAGTACTGCATCGTGGTGCGGATGCCCACCGCGGACGGGCCCTGGCCGTCCAGCACGCTGCCCTCGGTGAGGAAGCCCGAGCCGTAGAGCGGGATGCTGTCCTTCAGGCCGAAGTCGTCGTACTGGTTGACGAAGGTGACCGCCTCGCCGCCGGAGTAGAAGACGAAGGTCGCCTCCGCCCCCGACGCCTGGATCTGGGAGAGGAACGGCTGGAAGTCCTGGGTCTGGCCGAACGGGGTGAGCGCGGTGCCGGCGACCGTGCCGCCGCCGGCCTCGAAGGCCTCGGTGAAGGCCGTGATGTTCTCCTGGCCGGCCGCGTAGTCCGGGACCATGAGGAACACCGAGCCGATGTCCTGCGCGGCGAGGTACTCGCCCATCGCGTAGGAGTTCTGCGCGTTGCTGAACGACACGCGCCAGACGTAGTCGTTGCCCGCGGCGCCGGTGAGCCCGACGGCGCCGGCGTTGCCGATGAGCAGCAGCTTCTGCTCCTCGTTGAACAGCTCCGCCGCGCCGAGGGCGGTGGCCGAGTTGACGATGCCGACGACGACGTCGACGTCGGAGATCAGCCGCTGGATGGCGGGGACGCCGGTGTCGGGGCCCTCGCCCTCGTCGGCGGTCCTCGTCTCGACGTCCCGGCCGCCGATCTGGTTGCCGTTCTGCTCCAGCCAGAGGTTCCAGCCGTTCTGCATGTCGACACCGAGCGGGGTGTAGACGCCGGCCTGCGGGATGACCAGCCCCACGCGGATGGGGCCGTTGCCGCCGCCCCCGCCGCCGCCGCCGCCGTTGTCGTCGCCACCGCCGAGGCTGCCGCCGCCGCAGGCGTTCAGCAGGAGGCCGCCGGCACCCACCCCCATGGCTCCCAGCAGCTGGCGACGGGACAGGTCGGGCAAGGCCATGAGGATCTCCGCACGGGTCCGGGACGTGCTACAGCTGCACGTCTGTCTTGAGAAATGCTGTAGAGCACACCACGCTGTGTCAAGCGCCACAGGGCAGGGGCGTGGTCCGTTACCGAGTCGTTGCCGAGGCCCGGCTCCACCGTCCGGGGGACGCGGCTGCGGGGGAGGAGGATGCCACGATGGGCGGCGTGGAGGTCGTCGACGGGCCGTTCGTGACGCGCCGGCAGGAGCTCGGCGCCGCCAGCGCCCGCAGCCTGCTGCTGACCGTGCTCGGCGAGTACGTGCTCCCGGCCGGGCGCCCGGTCTGGACCGCGACGCTGATCGAGCTGCTCGGCGAGCTCGACATCGCCGAGAAGGCGGCGCGCCAGGCCATCATGCGCACCGCCGATTCGGGCTGGATCGCCGCCTCCCGCGTCGGCCGCGAGACCCGCTGGTCCCTGACGCCCGCCGGAACCCGCCTGCTCCGGGAGGGCAGCGAGCGCATCTACGGCTTCGCCACCGACCAGCGGCAGTGGGACGGCCGGTGGCTGGTCGCGCTGGTCGGCGTGCCCGAGAACAACCGCGCGCTGCGCCAGCGGCTGCGCACGCAGCTGGGCTGGGCCGGGCTCGGCTCGCCGGCGCCGGGTACCTGGGTCACGCCCTGGGCCGGACGGGAACCGGAGGTGCGCGAGTCGCTCGAGGACCTGGGGCTGCTGGCGGGCAGCTGGACGTTCGTCGCCTCCTCCGGCCAGGTGGGCGACGAGCGCTCGCTGGCCCGGGCCGCCTGGGACCTCGACGACATCGAGGCCCGGTACGAGGACTTCCTGGAGCTGGTCGGCCGCCGGCGTCCCCGGACCGACCGGCAGGCGCTTGTCGCGCAGGTCCGGCTGGTGCAGGAGTGGCGGCGCTTCCCGCTGCTGGACCCCGGCCTGCCCCGCGACCTGCTCCCGCCGCGGTGGAGCGGCAACCGCGCCGCGGAGGTGTTCCGCGAGCGGCACGCCGCCTGGGCCGCGCGGGCCCAGGCGGCGTGGGTCGAGCTCGCCCGCCAGGACTGACCGCACCGCTGCGCCGGTCAGACCCCCGCCGCGGCGGGGTGGTCGGCCAGCCACGCCCGGCCGGCCTCGGTGATGACGCGGGTGTCCTTCTCCGCCTGCAGCAACGGCGGGTCGGACCGGTACAGCCGGGCCACGAGGTGGTTGTCGGGGGCGAGCTGGCGGGCGATCTGGTGCGCCTCGAGCTTGTGCATCCGTCCGCCGGGGGCCTGCGCGAAGCGCTGCAGCAACGCCGCCTGCGCCTCCTCGGGATCGCGGCGGTGCGCCGGTTGCGACGGCGCCGGCTCCTCGTCGAGCAGCGCGGTGACCGCCCGGGAGAAGGTCTGCACCAGGTCCCGGATCCGGTCGTCGCGCGACGGCGCGTCGGCGTCGCCACCCGAGCCCTGCCACGTGCGCTGCGGGTGCCGGCGCAGGTACTCCTGCTCCAGTTCCAGCATCCGCTCGGTGTGGGTGCGGAACTGGTCGGCGGTGCCGTGCAGGAACACCCAGTGGCGCATGGCGTGCGCGTGCACGCCCTGGCGCTCCAGTTCCTCGTCGGACAGCTCGCGGGCGGGCACGCCCGGTCGATCGCTCATGGGACTCCTCTCCCTCGGTGTGATCCAGGTCTCATCGTGCTGCGGTGTCGCCGTGCTGTCATCCGGGCGGGACGCGGGGGACCTCGCCCGCGACGTCACCCGGCGGCGACGGTGCGCAGGATGCCCTCGGCCAGCTCGGCGGGCCGGGTGAACACCGACTCGTGGCTGCCCGGCACGAGGACCGGCGTGGCCCCGATGCGGTCGGGGAACCGCGGGGTCCAGGCGAACTCGCCGGGCGGCAGGGCGACGTCCTCGTCCGAGTAGACGTAGTGCAGCGGCACGCCCAGGTCGCGGTAGGCGTTGCCACCCACCGGCTCGTCGGTGAAGGTCCGGTAGGGCTGCGGGCGCAGCACGGAGTGGACGACGGCGGCGGTGGCCGGGTCGGCGTCGTTCATGAAGCCCTGCTGGAACACCTCCAGCGGCAGCGCCACGGTGTCGTCGCCCGAGGCGGCCGCCAGCGAGGCGAACAGCTCCTGGTAGGGGGGCGGGACCTCGTCGTACAGCGACCGCCCCGCCTCGGGCACGAAGGCGCTCCAGAACACGACACCGGCCAGCCGCCCGGCCAGCCGGGGCGCGGCGCCGGCGACGACGTAGCCGCCCCAGCTGTGCCCCACGAGCGTGACGTCGCGGCGGTCGGTCGACTCCACGTGGGCGACCAGCGCGTCGACGCAGTCGGCCAGCGTCACCCCGCGCGGGTCGTCGTCCACCGCCAGGCCCGGGCTGGTCACCGTGCTCACCCGGTGACCGGCCGCCCGCAGGTGCCGGGCCACCGGTTGCCAGGACCAGCCGCCGTGCCACGCGCCGTGCTGCAGGACGAAGTCCGCCATGTCCGTTCCTCCTCGTCGAGGGCCGACCGCGCCCGGGCGGGCGCGGGGTGGGGCGATCAGTCGGGTGCGTGCCGGGCCAGCACCTCGCGGACGTACCGGTCGGCCGGGAGCTCCAGCGCCTGGTGCGCGGCGAGGAACAGCGCGTGCGCCCGGGCGCCGGGCCAGCTCTCGGGCAGGAGCTCGGCCGGCAGGTCGGGGTCGCGGAAGGGGAAGCGCCGGTAGGCCGCGATCAGCCCGATCCGCCGGCGCAGCGCCTCGGGGCCGGGCAGCGCGGCCAGGTCCGCGGCGGGGGGCAGCTGCTCCAGCTCGGCGACCAGCTCGGCGTAGTCGCGGCCCAGGGCGTCGAGGTCCCAGCAGCGGGCGGCCATCCGCCGGTCGGCCTCGCGTCCCTCGCTGCGTGCCGTCAGCAGCTCCACGCGCGCGGCCGAGGTGCCCGCCAGGGCCTCCTCCGCCGCGGCCAGCCGGGGGTGCGGGCTCAGCCAGACCGAGGGAGCCAGGGGGCCGAAGCCCAGCCAGGACAGCGACCGGCGCACGTGCTCGCGCTCGGCGCGCTCGGTCTCGGGGACGGTGTAGAGCACCATCCGCCACTCGCCGTCCCAGGGCTCGGAGCCGCGCTCGAAGATCCGGTCCCTGCCCTCGTCCAGCAGTCGCCAGCTCTGCCCGGTCAGCTCGTAGACGGTCTGCCGGCCCTCCCGTCGGGTGGCGAACCAGCCCTCCCGGCGCATCCGCGAGAGCACCACGCGCGCGGTGCTCTCGCCGATCCCGAAGGCCCCGAGCAGCTCGCCGAGCGCCTGCATGCGGACGGCGCCGCCGGTGTAGCGCAGGTGGTCGCCGAAGAGGTCGAACACGACCGAGCGGGGCCTCACGTCGGGGCGCCTCCTCCGGCCGGGGCCACTGTCGCGACGAGCCTAATGTGTGCCACCATCGAGTCGCCCGTCAAGCAGATGACACACATCGCCGGCGGCCGGGTGGACGACGGAGGGGGAGCGATGCGGATCGCGGTGCTGGGCGGTGGACCCGGGGGGCTGTTCGCCGCCGCGCTGGCCAGGAGCGCGGACCCGACCCGCGAGGTCACCGTCTTCGAGCGCAACCGGGCCGAGGACACCTTCGGCTTCGGGGTGGTCTTCTCCGACGCCACCCTGGCGGAGATCCACGCCGCGGATCCGGTGCTGCGGACCGCGCTGACCGAGCACGGGGTGCACTGGGACCCCATCGAGGTGCGGCTGCACGGCGAGCGGCTGTCCTGCGGCGGCAACGGCATGGCCGCCGTCGAGCGGCGCACCCTGCTGCGGCTGCTCCAGGAGCGGGCGCTCGGCGCCGGCGTCGACGTCCGGTTCAGCACCGAGGCCGATCCCGACGAGCTGCTGGCCGCCGGCTACGACCTGGTGGTCGCCGCCGACGGCGCCAACTCCCGGCTGCGCAACCGCTTCCCCGAGGTCTTCGGCGCCACGGTGGAGACGGCGACCGCCAAGTTCATCTGGCTGGGCACCACCTACCCGTTCGACGGGCTGACGTTCGTGCACGAGCGCGGGCCGCACGGGGTCTTCGCCGTGCACGGCTACCCGATCGGCAACGGCGTCTCGACGTTCATCGTGGAGACCGACGAGGCCTCCTGGCGCGCGGCGGGGCTCGACGCGTTCGACGTGACCCAGCCGCCCGGGCCCAGCGACGAGCGGACGAAGGAGTACCTGCAGGAGCTGTTCGCCCCGCAGATCGACGGCGCCGAGCTGCTGGTGAACAACTCCCGGTGGTCGAACTTCCGCACGCTGCGCACCGCGCGCTGGACGCACCGGGCCGGCGGCACCGGCATCGCGCTGCTCGGCGACGCCGCGCACACGGCGCACTTCTCCGTGGGCTCCGGCACGAAGATGGCGATGGAGGACGCGATCGCCCTCGTCGCCGCGCTGGACGAGCACGGGGACGACGTCGACGCCGCGCTCGGCGCCTACGAGGCTGTGCGCCGGCCGCAGGTGGCCCGCATCCAGGACTCGGCGCGGCCCAGCCTCTCCTGGTGGGAGCACTTCGGGCGCAGCCACGACGCCATGCCCCCCTGGCAGTTCGCCTACCACTTCTTCACCCGCAGCCTGCCCGACGCCAAGCTGCGCCGGCGCGACGCCGGCTTCGTCGACGAGGTGCACCGCTCCTGGGCCGCCGAGCACGGGGCCGCGCCGCTGGACAGCCCGCTCGACGTCGCCGGCCGCCGGGTACCCGGCCGCGTCGTGCAGGTGCGCGACGGCGCGGTGGCGCTGCCCGGCGGCGCCCTGCCGCTGCGGGACGCCCCGCCGGGCACGGGCGAGCCCTGGGGCCTGGCCGTCCGCGCGCCGGAGGAGGAGGCCGGGCTGCCCCCGGCGCTGGAGGCGGTGGCCCGCGGGACGGCGGCCGGTGCGGCGCTCGTGGCGGTGTCGGGCGGCACCGCGCTGACCCGCCGGCTGCTGTGCGAGGCCGCCCGCCTGGAGCACCGGGTGCCCTCGCTGCTGGTCGAGGAGGCCGGCCCCGACGTCCGGCTGACCGCCGTCCTCTCCGGCCGCACCGACCTGGTGGCCGCCCCGTGACCGGCCGGCTGGCGCCGCTGTTCGCGCCGCGCGGCATCGCCGTGGTCGGCGCGTCACGCGACCCGGCCAAGCTCGGTGCCGTCATGGCCCGCTCCCTGGCCGGCTTCCCGGGCACGGTCGCCGGGGTGAACGCCCGCGACGTCGACCCCGCTGCGGGCCGCTACGCCTCGGTCGCCGAGGCGTCCGCCGGCGCCGGCCCCGTCGACCTGGCCGTGCTGTGCGTGCCCGCGGCCGTCTCGGCCCGGGCGCTGGCCGACGCCGCCGCCGGTGGTGCCCGGGCGGCGCTGGTCTGCTCCGGCGGCTACGCCGAGGCCGGCGGCCCCGGGATCGGGTACCAGGCCGACCTGGTCGCCGCGGCCGCCGACGCCGGGGTCGCGCTGCTCGGCCCGAACACCTCCGGCTTCCTCGCCCCCGGCCGGGGCCTCACCGCCTCCTTCGTGCCGGGCGCGGCCGCGGTGCGCTCCGGTCCGGTGGCGGTGGTCGCGGCCAGCGGCGGGGTCAACCACGCGCTGGCGTTCCTGCTCGCCGAGGCCGGGATCGGCGTCTCCCTCGCCGTCGGCCTCGGCAACGCCGTCGACGTCACCGCCGCCGACGTGCTGGCCCACCTGGCCTCCGACCCGGACACCCGCGCCGTCGCGCTGCACGTGGAGTCGGTGACCGACGGGCCGGCGCTGGTCGCCGCGGTCCGGGCGGCCGCCGCGCGGCTGCCGGTGGTGGCGCTCGTGGTGGGCCGCAACGACGTCGCCGAGTTCGCCCGCTCGCACACCGGGGCGCTGGCCACCTCGTGGCGGACCACCCGCGCCGCGCTGCGCGCCGCCGGGGCGGTGCTCGTCGACGACGAGCGGCAGCTGGTCGACGCCGTCACCGCGCTGTCGGCGCTGCGGCTGGAGCCGGCGGCGGAGCCGGGGGTCGGGGTGGTCACCGCGCAGGCCGGGCCGGGGCTGCTGCACGTCGACGGGCTGCGCGGGCGCGGCGTCGCCGTCCCGCCGCTGGCCGGCGCCACCCGCGACCGCCTCGCCGAGCTGCTCCCGCCGCTCACCTACCAGGCCAACCCGGTCGACACCGGCCGGCCGGGGCCGGCGTTCGCCGACGTGCTCTCCGCCGTCGCCGGCGACCCCGCGGTCGACCTGGTCAGCGCCTACGCCCTCGCCGAGCCCGACGCCCTGGACCTGCCGGCCGCGGTGCGCGCCGCGGCGGCCGGTCCGCTGGTGGTCGGCCTCGGCGGACCGCCGGAGCAGGTGGAGCCGCAGCGCCGCGCGCTGCGCGAGCTCGGCGTCCCCGCGCTCACCAGCCCCGCCGCGCTCACCACCGCGGTGACCGCCCTGGTGGACGACGCCCGGGCCCGCGCGCTCGGGCACCGGCCCGTCGCGGTGCCGCCGGTCGCCGCCCCGCTGACCGGGGACCTCGACGAGGACGAGGCGAAGACGCTGCTGGCCGGCCTGGGCGTGCCGTGCCCGCCGCGGCGCGCCTGCGCCGACCGCGCCGCGGCGCACGCGGCGCTGGCCGAGCTGCCCCGGCCGGTGGCGGTGAAGCTGCTCGACGCCGCGGTGACGCACAAGACCGAGGTCGGCGGCGTGGTGCTCGGCGTCGGCGATCCCGCCGCCCTCGACGCGGCGCTCGACGCGCTGGAGGCCGCGGGAGCGACCCGGTTCCTCCTCGAGTCGATGGCCCCGCCCGGGGTCGACCTGATCGCCGGGGCCACCCGCGACCCGGTGTTCGGCCCCACGGTCCTGCTGGGCCTGGGCGGCGTCGTGGCCGAGGCGCTGGCCGACGTCGCCGTCGCCCCCGCCCCGCTGGACCCGGCCGCGGCCGGCGCCCTGGCCGGCGAGCTCGCCGGGCGCGCGCTGCTCGACGGCTTCCGCGGGGGACCGGTCGCCGACCGGGCCGCCCTCGGTGCCGTGCTGGCCGCCCTCGGCGACCTGCTGGCCGCGCACCCGGAGGTCGGCGCGGTCGAGATCAACCCGCTGCGGGTGACCGCCGCCGGGTTGCTCGCCCTCGACGCCGTCGTCACGCTCGTGGAGGAGGTCCGCTGACATGGAGTCCACCACCGCCACACCCGTCGCCGAGGGCACCGTGCCTTGGCCGGAGGAGCTGGCCCGCGAGTACACCGCCCGCGGGTGGTGGCGCGGCCGGTCGCTCGGCGCGGACCTGTACGAGGTCGCCGACACCCGGCCCGACGAGGTGGCGCTCGTCGACGGCGGGGTCCGGCTGACCTCCGCCGAGCTCGGCGCCCGCGCCGACGCCCTGGCCTCCGGGCTGGTCGACGACCTCGGCCTGCGCCGCGGGGACCGGGTCGTCGTCCAGCTGCCCAACTGCTGGCAGTTCGTCGTCCTGACCCTGGCCTGCCTGCGGGCCGGGATCGTGCCGGTCATGGCCCTGCCCGCCCACCGGGAGCACGAGCTGGCGTACCTGGCCGCGCACAGCGAGGCCGCCGCGATCGCCGTGCCGGCGACGCTGCGCGGCTTCGACCACCAGGCCATGGCCGGCGAGCTGGTCGCCGGGTCGGACACCCTGCGGCACGTGCTCGTGGTCGGCGAGGAGGTCCGCCCGGGCGGCACCGACCTGACCGCGCTGTGCGCGGCCCCGGACGACGCCGCGGCCGAGCGGGCGCGCTGGGACGCCGACCCGCCGGACAGCCGCTCGGTGGCGGTCTTCCTGCTCTCCGGGGGGACGACGGGGCTGCCCAAGCTCATCGCCCGGACCCACGACGACTACTCCTACAACGCCCGGCAGAGCGCGGCGGTGTGCGGCTTCGGCCGCGACACGGTCTACCTCGTCGCGCTGCCGGCCTCGCACAACTTCCCGCTGGCCTGCCCGGGCATCCTCGGCGCGCTGCTGGCCGGCGGCCGGGTCGTCATGCTCCCCTCGCCCGAGCCGGAGCGGGCCTTCGCGACCATCGCCGCCGAGGGCGTGACGGTGACGGCGGCGGTGCCGGCGGTGGCGCAGCGCTGGCTCGCGCACGCCGCCGAGGCCGGCGCCGGGGAGGTCGCGTCGCTGCGGGTGCTGCAGGTCGGCGGCGCCCGGCTGGCCGACGAGGTCGCCCGGCGGGTGCGCCCGGTGCTCGGCGCAACCCTGCAGCAGGTGTTCGGCATGGCCGAGGGGCTGCTGAACTACACCCGCCTGGACGACCCGGAGGAGGTCGTCTGCGCGACGCAGGGCCGGCCGATGAGCTCCGGCGACGAGGTGCGGATCGTGGACGAGGACGACCGCGACCTGCCCGACGGCGTCCCGGGGGCGCTGCTGACCCGCGGGCCGTACACCCCGCGCGGCTACTACCGGGCGCCGGAGCAGAACGCCCGCGCGTTCACCCCCGACGGCTGGTACCGCAGCGGCGACGTCGTCCGCCGGCGGCCCGACGGCAACCTCGTCGTCGAGGGCCGCGACAAGGACATGATCAACCGCGGCGGCGAGAAGATCAGCGCGGAGGAGGTCGAGAACGTCGTCTACACGCTGCCGGCCGTCGCGCAGGTGGCCGCGGTCGCGATGCCCGACCCGGAGCTGGGGGAGCGGGTCTGCGTCTACGCCGTCCTCGAGCCGGGAGCGCGGCTGAGCCTGGACGACGTGCGCGCCGCCTTCGCCGACGCGGGCGTGGCCCGCTTCAAGTGGCCCGACCGGCTGGAGGTGGTCGCCGAGCTGGCCACCACCAAGGTCGGGAAGATCGACAAGAAGGCGCTGCGCGAGGACCTCGCCGCGCGCACGACCGCGACCTGATCCCCGCCATCCGCCCGCGCCGAGAGGAGTGCAGCATGACCGCCACGAGCAGCGTCCCGCCCCCCGCCGTGGACTTCGACAGCCCGGAGCACCAGGCCCGGCTGGCCGAGCTCTACCGCGACTTCGCCGCGGTGGGCATGACCCCGCTGTGGACCACCCGTGCCGATCTCATGCCGCACGTGCCGGCGCCCAGGGCGGTGCCGCACCTGTGGCGCTGGGCGGAGCTGTACCCGCTGGCGGCGCGCAGCGCCGAGCTGGTGCCGGTCGGCCGCGGCGGCGAGCGCCGGGCGATCAGCCTGGGCAACCCGGGCCTGCCCGGCGACCCGTACACGACCCCCACGCTGTGGGCGGCCATCCAGTACCTGGCCCCGCGGGAGAACGCCCCGGAGCACCGGCACTCGCAGTCGGCCTTCCGGTTCGTGCTGGAGGGCGAGGGCGTGTGGACCGTCGTCGACGGCGACCCGGTCGCCATGCGGCGCGGGGACCTGCTGCTCACCCCCGGCTGGCGCTTCCACGGGCACCAGAACGTCTCCGACACCCCGATGGCCTGGCTCGACGGGCTGGACATCCCGCTGGTGGCCCAGACCGACCAGGGGTTCTTCGAGTTCGGCCCGGACGAGGTCCGCGACCGGCGGACGCCGGAGCGGTCGAACTCCGAGCGGCTGTGGGGCGGTCCGGGCCTGACCCCGGTCGCGGCCGCCGGACCCCAGCCGCAGTCCCCGCTCATGGCCTACCGCTGGGCGCACACCGATGCCGCGCTGACCGGGCAGCTGGAGCTCGCCGCCGAGGGGGTGCCGGGCGCGGTGGTCGAGCCCGGTCACGCCGCGGTGCGCTTCACCAACCCGACCACCGGCGGCGACGCGCTGACCACGATGCGGACCGAGATGCACCGGCTGGCCGCCGGCACGACCACCCGGCGCACCCGGACCACCGCCTCCTCGGTCTGGCAGGTGTTCTCCGGCGGGGGCACCGTGACCCTCGACGGCACCTCGACCGCCCTCGAGCACGGCGACGTGATCGCCGTGCCGTCGTGGACCGAGTTCTCCCTGTCCGCCGGCTCCGACCTCGACCTGTTCACCTTCTCCGACGCACCCGTGTTCGAGAAGCTCTTCCTCCTCCGCACGGAAACGAGCTCCTGATGCGCCTGGCCACCATCCGCACCGCGACGGGCACCCGCGCCGTCCGCGTCGACGCCGACCGCGCCGTCGAGACCGGCCAGGCCGACGTCGGCGAGCTGCTGGCGCAGCCGGGCTGGCGGGCGCTCGCCGAGGCCGCCGACGGGCCGGCCCACGACCGCGCCGGGCTGGACCTCGCGCCGGTCGTCCCGCGGCCGGGCAAGATCATCTGCGTCGGGATCAACTACGGCGCGCACATCGCCGAGATGGGCCGGGAGACCCCGGAGTTCCCGACCCTGTTCGCCAAGTACGCCGAGGCGCTGATCGGCGCGTACGACGACGTGGTCCTGCCGGAGGCGTCGCAGGCCGTGGACTGGGAGGGCGAGCTCGCCGTCGTCCTGGGCGACACGGTGCGGCACGCCGACGAGGCCACCGCGGCGGCCGCGATCGCCGGCTACTCCGTGCTCAACGACGTCACCGCCCGGGACTGGCAGTACCGGACGCTGCAGTGGCTGCAGGGCAAGACCTTCGAGGCGACGACGCCCTTCGGGCCCGAGCTGGTCACGCCCGACGAGGCGGGGGAGGGGCTGGACCTCACCTGCGCGGTCGACGGGGAGGTCGTGCAGTCGGCCAACACCGCCGACCTGGTGTTCGGGGCCGCCGCCACGATCGCCTACGTCTCCACGATCATGACCCTGCGGCCGGGTGACGTCATCGCGCTGGGCACCCCCGGCGGCGTCGGCCACGCCCGCAAGCCGCCGCGCTACCTCGCCGAGGGATCGGTGCTGACCACGGCCGTCGCCGGCCTGGGGGAGTGCCGCAACACCTGCCGCGCGGAGAAGGGCGCGGAGAAGTGAGCGGCGCGGTGAGCGCCCGCGAGCTCTGGGCCGACGGCGAACGCACGCTGGGCACGGCGCTGGGCCGGCTGGTGCCGGCCGACTACGCCGGCCCCTCGCTGCTGCCGGACTGGTCGCGCGCGCACGTGCTCGGGCACCTGGCCGGCAACGCCGACGCGCTGGTCAACCTGCTGGCCTGGGCCCGCACCGGCGTCGAGACGCCGATGTACGCCTCGCCCGAGGCGCGCAACGCCGAGATCGCCCGCCGGGCGGCGCTCGATCCGGCCGCGCTCGAGGCCGAGGTGCTCACCTCGACCCGGCGGCTGGCCGAGGCGGTGGCCGGCCTGCCCGAGCAGGCGTGGGCCGCGCAGGTGCGGACCGCCCAGGGCCGGACCGTGCCCGCGTCCGAGGTGCTGGGGATGCGCGCCCGGGAGGTGTGGGTGCACGCCGTCGACCTCGACGCCGGGGTCTCCTTCGCCGACGTCCCCGCCGAGGTGCTGACCGACGTGGTCGACGAGGTCTTCGCCGCCTGGGACCGGCGCGGCGACACCCCGGCGCTCACCCTGTTCGCCGACGGCCGCGAGTGGGGGAGCGGGGAGCCGGCGGTGGCCGGCTCCCTGCCCGACGTCGCCGGCTGGGTGTCGGGGCGGACGGCGGGGCAGGGCCTGCGCGCCGACGGGCCGCTGCCGGCGCTGCCGCGGTGGGTCTGAGCGAGAGGAACGGGGAGCACGCATGCTCGACGGACACGTGCTGGTCGACGCGCACGTCCACGTCCCGCGCCTGGACACCCTCGCCCCGGCGTGGGTCGACTGGGCGCGGCAGTTCGGCCCCAGCGGCATCCTCGAGGAGATCTGGCTGCCCGACGGCACCCCGGACCCGGCGGCGCTGGACCGGCACATGGGGGAGCAGGGCGTCGACGTCGCCCTGCTGTTCTGCGAGTACAGCCCGAAGGCCACCGGCTACCAGCGCTTCGACGACCTGCTGCCGCTGGTCGAGGCGAACCCGCGGCGGTTCCGGCCGGTGGCCAACGTCAACCCGCACCTGCACTTCCCGATCGCCCGCGAGCTCGGCCGGCAGCTGGACCTCGGTGCCGCGGCGCTGAAGATCCACCCCGTGCACGGCGGCTTCCGGGCCGACGACGCGGCCATGTACCCGGCGTACGCGGTGCTGGTCGAGCGGGGCGTGCCGCTGGTCGTGCACTGCGGGACCAGCACCTTCCCCGGCTCCACGAACGCCTACGCCGATCCGCAGCTGCTCGACGCGGTGATCCGCGACTTCCCCGACCTGCACGTCGTGCTCGCCCACGGCGGCCGCGGCTGGTGGTACGACGCCGCGGCCTTCCTCGCGGTGTCCCGCCCGAACGTCTGGATCGAGCTGTCGGGCCTCCCGCCGAAGCGGCTGCCGGAGTACTACGCGAAGTTCGACCTGGGGCGGCTGGCCCGCAAGTGGATCTACGGCACCGACTGGCCCGGCGTCCCCGGCCAGGCCGCGAACGCCCGGGCGATCGCCTCGCTGGGCCTCCCGGAGGACGTCGTCCCGCTGGTCCTCGGCGGCAACGCCCTGCGCGTCTACTCGGGGCTGGACCCGGCCTGACCGGGCACCGGCGGGTCCCGTAGCCACGGCGGCGCCCGGAGGACCAGGTCGGTCGCCAGGAGCACCTGCCGGCGCACCGCCTGCTCCCGGCGGACCGCTCGGGGCGGAGAGGAACGAGGACGCATGGGCGAGGAGACGGTCGTCGCGGCCTCCCGGCCGGCGTCGGGCGGCCTGCGGGTGGTCGTGGCCCCCGACAAGTACCGGGGGAGCCTCACCGCGGCGGAGGCGGCGCAGGCCATGGCCGCCGGCGTCCGCGACGAGGTGCCGGACGCGGCCGTCGACGTGCTGCCCGTCGCCGACGGCGGCGAGGGGACGCTCGACGTCCTGCTGCACGCGGGAGCCACCCCCGTGCCGGTGCGGGTTCCCGGGCCACTGGGCCGGCCGGTCGACGCCCGGATCGCCGTCCTCGGGTCGACGGCCTACGTGGAGAGTGCGCAGGCGTGCGGCCTCGCCCTGATCGCGTCCCCCGGGCCCGCCACCGCGCTGGACGCCAGCACCGAGGGGGTGGGGGAGCTGCTGCTGGCGGCCGCCCGCCTGGACGTGCGGACGGCCGTCGTCGGGCTCGGCGGCTCGGCCACGACCGACGGCGGCGCCGGGCTCGCCCGCGCCCTGGGATTCGTGCCCCTGGACGCCGCGGGCCGGCAGGCCGCCCCGGGAGGGGGAGGGCTCGCGACCGTCGCCCGCCTGGCCGACCGGCGCGAGCAGGACGCGCTGCGGGGGATGCGCGTGGTCGCGGCGTGCGACGTGACGGCACCGCTGCTGGGGCCGCAGGGCGCGGCCGCGGTGTTCGCACCGCAGAAGGGAGCCGGCCCCGCCGAGGTCCGGCGGCTGGAGCAGGGGCTCCGCGCGTGGGCCGGCGTGCTCGCCGCCGCCACCGGGCGGGACGTCTCGGCGCTGCCCGGAGCCGGCGCCGCGGGCGGCCTGGCGGCCGCGCTGGTGGCGCTCTGCGGCGCCGAGATCACGTCCGGGGCCACCCTGCTGCTGGACCTGGTCGGCCTGCGGCGGGTCGTCGCGGCGGCGCACCTCGTCCTCACGGGGGAGGGCGCCATCGATGCCTCGACGGTCGCGGGCAAGGGGCCGAAGGCCGTCGCCGACGTCGCCCGCGCGGCGGGCGTCCCGGTGATCGCGGTCGCCGGGCGGGCCGAGCGCGGCGACCCGGCGGTGGCGCGGTCGTTCGACGTGCTCGAGGACCTGGTCACCGCCTTCCCGGGGGAGGACACCCTGCGCGACGCCGGCCCCCTGCTGCGCCGCTGCACCCGCCGGGCGGTCGGGCAGTGGCGGTCCGCTCGACCGGGACCGGGCGCTCCCGACTGAGCGGCCGCCGGGGCCGGTGTCACTCTCCGCGGCGTCGGGCGCCGACATCGCGGTGGAAGTCGAGGAGCTCGGGCCGGTCGACGGCATGCCGGTCGACGGCGACCCGGCCGCTGAGCAGGCTCTTGACCGGGACCTCGAGCTTCTTGCCGGTCAAGGTGTGGGGGATGGCGGGCGCCTGGACGACCTCATCCGGGACGTGGCGTGGCGACACCTGCTCGCGCACGGCGGCGAGGATCGCCGTGCGGAGGACGTCGTCGAGCTCGAGCCCGTCGTCGAGCGCGACGAACAGGGGCATCCAGTAGCCGCCGTCGTCCTCCTCGACGCCGACGACCATCGCCTCCCGGACCTGGGGGAGGCTCTCGGCGGCCTGGCAGATGTCGGCGCTGCCCATCCGGATGCCGTGCCGGTTCAAGGTGGCGTCGGATCGGCCGTGCACGACCACCGAACTGCGGCCGGTGACCGTGACCCAGTCGCCGTGCCGCCACACGGCGGGGACGGCGGCGAAGTGGTCGAAGTACGCCGCCCGGTAGCGCGCGCCGTCGGGGTCGTTCCAGAAGCCGAGGGGCATCGAGGGCATCGGCGTGGTGACCACCAGCTCGCCCACCTCGTCGACGAGCGACTCGCCGGCCGGGGACCAGGCCTGCACGTCGACGCCGAGGCAGCGCACGGCGATCTCGCCGGCGCGGACGGGCACGGTCGGGACCGAGCCGGCGAAGCCGCTCACCACGTCGGTGCCGCCGGTCGTGCTCCCGACCAGGACGCCGGGCAGCGCGCCGGCCGCCCAGCGGTGCAGCGGGGCCGTGAGCACCGAACCCGTGCACCCGACCACCCGGAGGGCGCCGAGGTCCCACTGGGCCGCGGGGTGCACGCCCGCGTCGCGGGTGGCCGCCAGGTAGCCGGGAGCGAGCCCGAGGTGGGTGACCCGACCGCGCTCGGCGACCTGCCAGAGGGCGGGGACGCCGGGGGCGCCGTCGAAGCAGTGGACCGTGGCGCCGCGCAGCAGCCCACCGACGCGGAGCTGCCACATCATCCAGTTCAGCGTCGTGTACCAGAAGAACTGGTCGCCGGGTCCGAGGTCGAGGTGCAGCGCGAGGGTCTTGAGGTGCTCCACGACCACGCCGGCGTGGCCGTGGACGATGCCCTTCGGCGGGCCGGTGGTGCCCGAGGTGAACAGGACCCAGAGCGGGTGGTCGGCCGGCAACGGCCGCGCCTCGACGTGCCGGGCGCCCGTCGAGACGGCGTCGACCCAGGGAACGGTGGCGCCGCCGCGGGGAGGGTCGTCCCCGACGAGCACGGTGGCCCGCAGGTCCGGCAGGCCCGCCTGCAGCCGGACGACGTCGTCCCTGCGGTCCACCCACGTCCCGCGGTGGTGGTGACCGGAGCCGGCGACGAGCACGGTCGGGGCGAGCTGCGCGAGCCGGGCGAGCGCGGCGTCGGCGCGGAGGTCGCTGCCGCAGCCGGCCCACACCGCGCCGAGGCTGGCCGCCGCGAGGAACGCGACGACCGCCTCGGGGCGGTCGGGCAGGTAGCCCGCCACCCGGTCCCCTGCGCCGACCCCCAGTGCGGTGAGGGTGGCGGCGAGCCCGGCCACCTGCTGCTCGAGCTCGGGCCACGTCAGCACCCGGCTCGCACCGGTCTCGTCGTGCCCGACGACGGCGGCGCCGCTGCGGGGCGTACGGAACACCTGGCCGGTGTAGTTGATCCGGCCGCCCGGGAACCACCGCGTGTGCGGCATCGGCGCCCCGTCGGTGACGGCGTCGGGCGCGACGTCCCACACCATCCCGACGTGGTCGGCCACGGCGGTCCAGAACGCCGCCGGCTCGGTCACCGACCAGCGCCAGAGGGCGTCGTAGCCGGCGTCGGGTGGCGGCCCGCCGTGCGCAGCGGCGGTCCGCGCGAACCGGGTGATCTCCGCGTCGGCGGCCGCGTCCGGCTGCGGTGTCCAGACCGCGGGGTCGCCGGTCACGACGTGCCCCGCGGCCCCCACGGGCGGGGCCGGGGGTTGCGCGCGGCCCGGGCGCGCGGCAGCGGGACGGGCTCGACCCCCGCGACGACCGGGTTGGACAGCGAGCCGATCCCCTCGACGACGAGGGTCACGACGTCCCCGGGCCGCAGCGGCGGCGGCTGCTCGGACCCCGTCCGGCCCCAGTACTCCAGCAGGCAGCCGGCTCCGCAGGTCCCGGAGGCGAGCGCGTCGCCGGGCCGGAGCTCGGCGCCGCGGGAGGCGTAGGCCACGATCTCCTCGAACGACCACGCCATGTTGGCCAGGGTGTCGCCGCCGCCGGGCAGCGGGACGCCGTTGACCTCGCCGTGCATCTCCAGGACCAGCCGGTCGTCGCGCCGAAACGGGGCCAGCTCGTCGGCCGTGACGATCCACGGTCCCAGGCTGTTGGCGAAGTCCTTGCCCTTCACCGGTCCCAGCCCGATCGGGACGACCGGGGTCATCAGGTCGCGTGCGGACCAGTCGTTGAACAGGGTGTACCCCGCGATGTGCTCGCCCGCCTGCTCCGGGGTGAGGTCCCGGCCGGGCCGGCCGATGATGGCGGCGAGCTCGACCTCGAGGTCCAGCAGCGCGCAGCCAGGCGGGACGGCGACGGGGGTGTCGGGGCCGATGACCGCGTTGGTGTTGGAGAAGTAGAAGACCGGCTGCTCGTACCAGTTCGGGTGCACCGGCATCCCGAGGGCCGCGAGGCTGCCCTGCAGGTGCTCCTCGAAGGTGATGTAGTCGCGCAGCGTGGGTGGGTGCACCGGTGCGAGCAGCCGCACCTCGGACAGGGGGAGGGGCCGGCCCTCCCTCGCCCCGGCGACCAGCGCGGTCCGCTCGTCCGGGGACGCCGCGAGCAGGTCCAGGACGCCGGTCGTGGGGGACAGGGGCTGGACGTCGTCCCCGTCGACGACCGCCGTGCGGGGACCGGAGGCGGTGTCGATGCGGGCGATCCTCATGCCCCTGCCGCTCCTCTGCCGCCGGCGACCGGCGCCGCACTCCGCGCGCACAGGTCGGCCATCCGGCCGAACTGGTCGAGCCGGTCCGCCCGGGGACGCCCCGGGTCCAGCTCCTCGTAGACGTTGCCGACGTTGACGGTGATCCGTTCCGGCTCCCCCAGCCCGGCGAACCGGCCGAGGTCGATCGCCGCGACGGCCTCGTCGACGTCCAGACCGGCCTCGAAGCAGCGCGTGGCCTCGGTGAGGACGTGGGTCAGGTAGTCGCGGACGTCCAGCACGCCTCGCCGGTCGGTGACCGGTCCGTGGCCCGGCAGACGGTGTCCGGCTCGAGGTCCAGGACGGCGTCGCAGGCGGCGATGCACCGGGAGACCGGTCCCTGCCACACGAGGGGAGCGCTGCCGATGAACAGGATGTCCCCGGTGAAGACGACGCCGGCGTCGGGCACGTGCACCAGGACGTCCCCGGGGGTGTGGGCCGGGCCCACCTGGAGCAGCCGCACCGGTCGTCCGCCGACGTCGAGCTCCAGCTCGCCGGCGAAGGTGCGGGTCGGTGGTGCCGCGGTGATCCCCGAGGGGTCGAACCGGCCGGCGTACCGCCGGACGTAGTCGCCGACCGCGCCCTCGAGCTGCCACAGCGAGGACAGCTCCTCGACCGTCGCCTGGGTCATCGACGCGGCGGCGGCCTCCGAGGCGACGATCTCCACCTCGGGACCGGCGACCAGCTGGTTGCCGAACCAGTGGTCGCCGTCGGCGTGGGTGTTGACCACGGACCGGACGGGGTGGTCGGCGCGCAGGGACGCGGTGCCGTCGAGCATCTCGGCGGTGTGGGCGACGTCCAGATGCGTGTCGACCAGCAGCGACTGCCCGGCGCCGCGCACCAGTCCGGAGTTGCTCTGCCCCCAGCCGCCGGGGGGCAGCAGCCAGGCTGTGCAGCCGTGCCCGAGGTCGTGCACGCCGTGCGCGTAGCCGGTCACCGGGGCACCTCGGCGAGGACCGCGCGGACCGGCAGCGACGCGAACTCGCGCATCGTGCCGCTCGGGTGGCGCACCGCGTCACCGGCGCGCTCGAACCGCTCCACCCGGCGGGCCAGCTCGGACAGCACGGAGGTGACCTCGAGCCGGGCCAGCGGCGCGCCGAGGCACAGGTGCACCGAGGCGCCGAAGGCGAGATGGCTGCGGGCGTTCCCGCGCGTCACGTCGAGCCGGTCGGGATCGGGGAACTGCCGCTCGTCGCGGCCGGTCGCGCCCAGGACCACGCCGACCGCGGCGCCGGCCGGCACCGGGATCCCGCCGATCTCGGCCTGCGCGCGGGTGCGGCGGTAGAAGATCCGGAACGGCGCCTCGAAGCGCAGCAGCTCGTCGACGGCGTTGGGGATCAGGTCGGGGCGGCTCCGCAGGAGCTCCCACTGGTCCGGGTGCTCGACGAAGGCGTCGATCGCGTTGCCGAGCAGCGCGCCGGTGGAGTCGATGCCGGCCATCCAGATGGATGCGAGCGTCATCAGCCGCTCGGGTCCCTCGGCGGCCAGGCCCCCGTTCGCGCCGCCCTCGTCCACGAGGAGCCGGCCGAGGCAGTGCGCCGGCATGCCGGGGACGCCGTCGCTGATCAGCCAGCCCAGCGCCTCGGCGAGCAGTTCGGCGTGCCGGGCCGTCCCGGCCGGTTCCTCCGCCCGCACGACGGCGTCGCTCCAGTCGACCAGGGTCTGCACGCTCGGCGGGGTGAGCCCCGTCAGCAGCTCCATCGCCCGGTCGGGCATCGGCTGCGCCACCACCTGCACCGCGTCGAACTCTCCGAGCTCGGCGACCCGTCCGGCGATCTCGACGGCAGCGGCTTCGACCCCCGGGCGCAGCTGCTCGACCGGCGACTTGCCGAACGCCGGCTGCACCGCACGGCGGATCCGGTTGTGCTCGGGCGGGTCGCTCTCGAGCAGCGGGTAGCGCACGTCGCGGGTCGGCGCGCTGTAGGTGACCCCGTCGCCCGACACGAAGTCCCTGTGGTTGCGCAGCACCGCCGCGCCGTCGGCGTACCCGGCGACGAGCCAGATGTCCCGGTCGGGCTCGTGCACGACGGGACCGGCCGCGCGGAGCCGGGCGTACAGCGGGTACGGGTCGTCCAGGACCTCGGGGCGGTACGGGTCCAGGGACCGGGCCGGCGTGGTCGTTATCGTGGTCATCGGTTCTCCCCAGCGTGGAGTTGCACTCCGGTGCAAGTGACGAGGGCCACAGAGTTGTACTCAGGTGCAAGTCCGCCAAGGAGCTGTTCGAGAAGGAGCGCGGTGGCGAGCCCCAAGGCCTTCGACGGTCCCCGTGCCGCCGCCACGCGAGACCAGCTCTACGAGGCGGCCGCGGCTCTGTTCGTGGAGCGCGGCTACGACGAGACGACGATGGCCGACATCGCCGAGCGCGCCGGCACCTCGCGGCGGACGGCGTTCAACCACTTCCCGCGCAAGAGCGACATCCCCATGCTCTGGACCCGTCGGCTGGCCGACGTCGCGGTGGCCGCGGATGCCACGGCAGGCGAGTACACCGCTCCGGAGCGGGTCCGCGCGTACTTCTGGACGATCAGCGAGCTCGTCGAGGCCGAGTCCGAGATCTCCCGGCAGATGATGCTCGGCTGGACTTCGGCGAACGGACCCATCCAGTACGAGTCGCAGCTGCTGGCCGACCTGGCACCGCTGCTCCGCGCCGGCCAGGCTGCCGGCCAGGTCGACGCATCGGTCGATGTCGACGTCGTCTCCCGGACCCTCAGCGACGCGTACATGGGCGCGGTCTTCCGCTGGGTCCGCACCACCGACCCGAGCGTCACCCTGCGAGCCCAGGCGGACGCGTCGATCGAGCTCGTCCTCTCCGCCGTCCGCGTCCGGCAGTAGATTTCCCAGCCTGATCGGCGCCGGTGCGGTCGTCGACGGCGGCTCCGGGCGTCGCAGGACGCGGCGGGCGCGCGGGGTCCGTCCGTTGACCGCCGCCTGGACGGTGCGGACGCATCCGTGCGCGGCGACGAGGACGAAACGGGGTCATGAGCGCGGTCACTGCCGACGTCGCCCCGGATCTCCTGCTGGCGGAGTTCAGCCTGGCTCGCCGCGACCTGGCGGCGGCCACGGCTGCTCAGCGTCGCAAGGACACGTCCGCGGCGCGCAGGGAGGTCGCGGAGTGCCGGTCGCGGATCGACAGGATCCTCGACAGATGGAACGCAGGCTCCCGCGTTCCGTTGTGACACCGGACCGCCGTCCCGCAGGTTGTCGACGGCAGCACGTCCTCGAGCCGGCTCGCCACGGAAGCACGTCAGTGGGCGAACCAGCGCCGTGCGCCCGTCGCCCTCACGCCTCGTCGGCGGCGGGCTTCCTGGCGCGGCTCGGCTGGACCCGCATCGGTTCGCCCGGCATCTTCGGGTAGTCCGGGGGATAAGGCATGTCACCGAGCCCCTGGTCGGCGGCCTGCCGCTCCGCCAGCTCCAGCAGCGGCTCGATGCCGAACGCGTGGTCGGCCAGCCCGGCGTGCTTGTCACCGACCGCGGCGAACCGCTCCGGCATGGTCAGCACGGTGAAGTCGGCCGGGTGGACGTCGGGCAGCTCGTCCCAGTCCAGCGGCGCCGACACCGGGGCGTGCGGCTTGGGCCGGATTGAGTAGGCCGAGGCGATCGTGCGGTCCCGGGCCATCTGGTTGTAGTCGATGAAGATCTTCTCGCCGCGCTCCTCCTTCCACCACGATATCGTGACCCGGTCGGGGAGGCGGCGTTCCAGCTCCCGGCCGAACGCGATGACCGCCCGGCGGACCTCGGTGAAGGTCCACCGCGGCTGGATCGGCACGTAGATGTGCACGCCGCGGCCGCCCGAGGTCTTCGGCCAGCCCTGCATGCCGAACTCCGCGAGCAGTTCGCGCACGTGGGGGGCGACCCACACGGCGTCGGAGAAGTCGGTGCCCGGCTGCGGGTCGAGGTCGATGCGGATCTGGTTCGGCGACTCGACGTCGTCCTTGCCGACCGGCCACGGGTGGAACGTCAGCGTGCCGAGGTTGGCGCACCAGGCGACCACGGCCACGGAGTCGGGCGCGATCTCGTCCGCCGTCCGCCCGCTGGGGAAGGTGATGTGCGCGGTCGGCACCCAGTCGGGGGCGTTCTTGGGCACCCGCTTCTGGTAGAAGGCGTCGCCGGTGTTGTCCATCCGGGTCGACAGCCGCGCCCCCTCGAACACCCCGCCCGGCCAGCGCTCCAGCGTCGTCGGCCGGTCCCGCAGGGCGGACAGGATGCCGTCGCCGACGCTGAGGAAGTAGGTGACGACGTCGATCTTGCGGATGCCCTGCTCGGCGAAGTACGGCTTCTCCGGGTTCGAGACGCGCACCTCGCGCCCGTCCACCTGGAGGACGACGGCGTCCTTGCTGGAGGCCATGAACGCCCTTCCGTCGAGGTCAGCGCCCCGGCGTCAGGCCGGGCACGTCAGCCCATCCTGCGGGACGGCCAGGTCGATCAGGTAGGCGTTGACCGCCCCTGTCACGCATTCGGTTCGCGGGTAGGCGGTGTGCCCCTGCCCCTCCCAGGTGACCAGGACGCCGGAGTCGAGGGTCTCGGCCATGTCGACCGAGCCCTGGATCGGGGTGATCGGGTCGCCGGCGTTGCCGATCACCACGATCGGCTCGCTGCCCTCGGCGTCCCGCTCCGGCAGCGGGGTGCGCGGGGCCTCCCACACGCTGCACAGGTACAGCGCGGCCGCGGAGTCGGCGCCGAACAGCGGGAAGCGGGCGCCCCAGTCGGCGGCCAGCGCCGCGATGTCGTCCCGGCTGAACGTCACGTCCTCGGGGGTGTCCGCGCAGTTGATCGCCAGGTTCGCGTCGAACAGGTTGGCGTAGCTGCCGTCGGCCCGCCGCTGGCTGTAGCTGTCGGCCAGCGAGAACAGCCCGGCGGCGTCCCCGTCACGGGCGGCGCGCAGCGACTGGGACAGCTGCGGCCACGACGCCGGGTCGTACATCGCCGCGGTGACGGCGGTCATCACGATGCCCGGCGTCGCCTGCCGCGTCTCGCCCGGCACGCTGCTGGGGATCGGTGCCGCGGCCGCCTCCCCGAGCAGGTCGTTCACGTACTGCCGCGGGTCGTCGCTGACCGGGCAGCCGGAGATCAGACCCGTGCAGCTGGCGGCGAAGGCGTCGAACCCGGCCTCCAGGCCCGCGGCGCCGGCTTCCGCGTTGGCCTGCGCGTCGGCGGTGGGGTCCACGGCGGCGTCGAGGACCAGGGCGCGCACCTGCTCGGGGAACAGCTCGGCGTAGGTGGAGCCCAGCGTGGTGCCGTAGGAGTAGCCGAGGAAGGTCAGCTGCTCGTCGCCGAGCGCAGCCCGCAGCCGGTCCATGTCCCGGGCGGTGTCCACGGTGTTGAAGGCACCCAGCGCGTCGCCGTACTGCTCGGCGCAGGACGCCGCGATCTCGTCGTAGAGGCCCAGCACGGCGTCCAGCTGCTCCGGCTGCACCGGCCGCGGCTCGTCGGAGAAGAACTGGTCCTTCTGCTCGTCGGTGAAGCACTCGACCGGCGTGGTCAGCCCGACGCCGCGCGGGTCGAAACCGATGAGGTCGAAGCGGCCGAGCACGTCCTCGGGCAGGGTCTGCGACAGGCTGAGCGCCGCGTCGGCCCCGGAGCCGCCGGGCCCGCCGGGGTTGACCACCAGCGAGCCGATGCGATCGGTCTGGCCGGGGAAGCGCGCACGGAGCACGAACATGGGCAGCGTCTCGCTGTCGGCCTCCTCGTAGGAGATCGGCACGTCGAGGTAGCCGCACTCGTAGGCCAGCGACCGCGGGTTGGCCACGCCGAGGCCGAGGATCTCGTCGGTGCAGTCCTGCAGCTCGATCGGCTCGACGTCGGTCGCCGGCGTCGTCGGCGCCGCCGTCGTCGTCTCGGCGGCGGCGGTGCTGTCGGCGTCGTCGCCGTTCCCGGACGACGTGCAGCCGGTGACGGCGAGGAGCAGGCCGGACGCGGCGGCCAGCAGACCGCGGGAGGCTCGCATGATCAACCAGCGTAGATGAAGGACCTGCCTGCCCCCCATCCCTCGCAGGCTCGCGACGGGCCCCTGCAGGCAGGCCGGCGGGTCAATCGACGGTGACGTCGGTGAACGGCAGCAGGTGCTCGACCCGCGGGAAGACGACGAACAGCAGCAGCGCGCTGACCGCGAGCACGAGCAGCAGCGCCAGGAACGCCTTGCTGCCGGTGCCGCCGGGCAGCCGCCCCCAGATCCACGAGTACACGGCCTCGACCTCAGCCTTCCTGCAGCGCGGGGGGTCCGTCGGGGGCGGCGGCGCGCATGATGGGCCCCCCGTCGAGGACCGCGTGGACGATGAGCCGCTCCCGCGCCGAGTACTCCGGGTGGCAGGTGGTCAGGGTCAGGTAGGCGCCCGACGGCGGCACCTCCGGGGGAGCGAGCGGGGTGGGGGAGATCACCGACACGTCGCTGGGCGAGACGATCTGCTGGCCGGGCACCGGGCCGCCGAAGTCGCCGGTCGCCGGGTCGCCGAGCACCCGGTAGACGTACCAGGCGTCGGCGGTCTCGACCACGATCGGGTCGCCGGGCCGCAGCTCGTCGAGCTCCAGGAACGGCGAGCCGCGGCCCACGCGGTGCCCGGCGACGGCGAAGTTGCCCTGCTCACCGGGCAGCGCCGTGCCGACGTAGTGGCCGGGCCCCTGCTCGAGCTCCGCGGCGCCGGTGCCCTCGACCACCGCCCGGTTCCAGCCGGCGCCCAGCCCGGGGATGTGCAGGAAGGCGAACGGCTGCCCGACCTCCGGCGTGATCGGTGCGGGCGTGCCGCCGGAGGCCGTGCCGTCCCACTCGTCGCGCAGCTCGTCGCTGAGCTGCTCCTGCGCCTGGCCGGCGAGGATGTCGGTGACGTAGAGCTCGTAGACGACGAACAGCAGCAGCACGAAGCCGATCGTCAGCAGCAGCTGCCCGACGCCGCGCAGGCCCGTGCGGGCCAGGTCCCCGACGCGGCTCATCCGGCGAGGACCTCGGCGAGGTCGTAGCGCACCGGCACGTCGAGCTGGTCGTAGGTGCAGCTGCGCGGCTCGCGGTCGGGGCGCCAGCGCAGGAACTGGCCGGTGTGCCGCAGCCGCCGTCCCTCCAGCTGGTCGTACTTGATCTCCACGACCAGCTCGGGCCGCAGCGGCACCCAGGACAGGTCCTTGCCGGCGTTCCAGCGGCTCTGCGCGCCGGGCATGCGGTGCTCGCCGTCCGTGTCGGTCTGCGCGTTGGCCCAGTCCTGCCAGGGGTGGCCGTCCAGCGCGCCGGCCCGGTAGGGGGCCAGCTCCTCGACCAGCTCGGCCCGCCGGGCCATCGGGAAGGAGGCGGCGACGCCGATGTGCTGCAGGTCGCCCTCGCTGTTGTACAGCCCCAGCAGCAGGGAGCCCACGATCGGCCCGCTCTTGTGCCAGCGGAAGCCGGCGACCACGCAGTCGGCGGTGCGGACGTGCTTGACCTTCGTCATCAGCCGCTGGTCGGGGCCGTAGGGCAGGTCGGCGGCCTTGGCGACCACGCCGTCGAGCCCGGCGCCCTCGAACTGCTCGAACCAGCGCCGGGCGGTCTCCGGGTCCTGGGTGATGGCGGTGGTGTGCACCTGGCCGGTGGGGGTGACGACGTCGGTCAGCCGGGCCCGGCGCTGCGCGAACGGCAGCTCCATCAGCGACTGGTCGCCGAGCGCCAGCAGGTCGAAGGCGACGAAGGTGGCCGGCGTCTGCTCGGCCAGCAGCGTGATCCGGCTCGCGGCGGGGTGGATCCGCTGCAGCAGGGCCTCGAAGTGCAGCCGGTCCCCGGCCGGGACGACGATCTCGCCGTCGACCACGCAGCGCTCGGGCAGGGCCGCCTTGACCGCCTCGACGACCTCGGGGAAGTAGCGGGTCAGCGGCCGCTCGTTGCGGCTGCCGAGCTCCACCTCGTCGCCGTCACGGAAGACGATGCAGCGGAACCCGTCCCACTTCGGCTCGTAGAACAGGCCTTCGGCGACGGGCAGCGTCGTGGCCGCCTTGGCCAGCATCGGCTTGACCGGCGGCAGCACGGGCAGGTCCATGCCGGTCAGTCAAGCAGCCGGACCGGTCTCGGTGGGACAGGCACCTTCGGGCGCGCCGCGCCCACCAGCAGGGTCACCGGCTCGTCGGCGACCGGGGCCATGACGACGGTGCGGGCGCTGTCCGCGTCCACCTCGCCGGCCGGCGCCGGGGCGTCCGGTCCGCCGTCGGCCGCACGCTTCCCCGGGTGGACGGCGAGCAGGCCGCAGACGAGGACGACGAGCACACCCACGCCCTTGGCGGAGTGCAGCAGCGCGATCAGCCGGCCGACGCCCGGGACGTCGAACCAGGCCTCGCCCTGCACCGCTGACGCCGGGACCGGTTGCCGGTCGGGGGCGTCGTTCGCGTCGCCCTGCGTGGTGAACACCGGCTCGCCGCCCGCCGCGTCGACGGCGACCACCCGGTGGGTGACCCGGGCGGCGGGGTCGGAGGGGTGCGCGAAGGTGATCACGTCGCCGACCTCGACGTCCGCCGGGTCGACCTCCCGCGTGAACACCATCCCGCCCACCGGCAGGCCGGGGGTCATGCTCCCGGAGAGCACGGCCAGGGCCTGCCCGCCGGTGACCGCCGGGTAGAGGGCCACCCCCAGCGCGGTCGCCGTCCCCGCCAGCAGCACCAGGCCGATCGCCCACGCCGCGACCCGGCGGGCCGTCTCGAGCAACGGCGGAGCGGGGGAGGGCACGGGCCGAGTCTCGCGGGCGCGGGCGGGCACGGCATCATCGATTCTGACGATGTGGCGCCCGCCGGCCGGCCGCGACGATCGCCCGGTGCGCCGTCCCCTCTCCACCGCTGCCGTCGTCCTCGTGGCGACTGCCGGCGTCCTCGCCACCGGCGGGCCGGCCGCGGCCGAGGGCGGCCTGGTCCCCGGCCTGACCCAGGACGTGCGGGTCGACCTCGACCGCGACGGCTGGCGCGAGACCCCGGAGGTCCTCGCCGTCGCCGTCGCCGCCGTCGGCTCGGCGGAGAACGGCTGCCTCGCACCGGAGCGGGACATGGGGGACGGGTGCGCCGACGAGGGTGCGGACCCGGACGCCGACCCCGGTGAGCTGGTCGACCAGCTGAGCGCCACGGTCGCCCCCGGTTCGGTCGACGGGTCGGGGAAGTGCGCGCCGCTCGGGCCGTCGGTGGACCTCCCGCTCGTCGCGCCGTCGCCGGACGGGGCGACCGGGAAGCCGGTGCTGCGCTACCTGCCGCTGACCCTCGACACGGGCGCGAGCTGGTCCGCCGTCACCTGCCTGACCCTGGCGCTGACCTTCGAGGACCGCCCCGACAACAACCTCGCGCAGTCCGACACCCTCGAGCTGGAGCTGGAGGTGTCCGCGGAGTCCTTCGCGCCCGGCGGCGGGACCGGCCCGGGGGACGGCGGGGCCACCGGCGGCACCGGCGGCGGCGCCCCGGGCGGTGGAGGCGGCACCGCGGGCCCCGGCGTCGGCGGCCCGCCGGCCGGCGTCGGCCCGACGGCCGGCGTCGGCGCGGGGAACGGCCGGGGCGTTGCTCCGGGCGTTCCGGTCCGGGGTGGCGCGGCCGCGCAGGGCGTCACGCCCGGCGGCACCGTGGTGGGCCGGTCGGCCGCGTCGGTGACCGTCGACGACGACGGTGTCCGGTCCGGGACGAGGCCCGGGTCCGGGACGACGACGGAGACCCGTGCCCAGGCGGAGGCCGCGCCGGACACCCCGGCGCAGACGCAGACCCTGACCCGGGCGGCGGGCCAGTCGCTCGGTGCGGCCGTGATGTGGGCCGGTGGCCTCTTCCTCGCCGTCCTGGCGCTGGGCTGGTTCCTGTTCCTCGTGGTGCGCCGTCGGCGCCGGGCGGAGAGTGCGGCATGAGGCGGCAGACGCAGTGGGCCCTGGGCGGCGTCCTCGCCGGGACGGTCCTCCTGGGCGCCGGCACGACCCTGGCCACCTTCAGCGACCGGGCCGAGGTCGGCGCGAGCGCGGGTGCGGCCTCGCTCGCGCTCGACGTCTCGCCGGCGTCCTCCGGTGGGGCGCCCCTCCAGGTCCGCGCCCAGGACGCCGGGGGTGCGCAGCTGCAGGTCACCGCGAGCGGCCCGGTCCCCGGGCGGCTGCTGCTCACCCTCCCGGCCGACGACTGCCGCGACCTGCCCGACCTGGCGCTGACGGTGACCGGCCCGGGCGCCGCGGCCGTGACCGCGACCCTGTGCGAGCTCGTCGGGGGCCGGGACCTGGGGCCGCTGCAGGCCGGTGCGACCACGCTCGCGCTGCACGTGGGCCGCGCCCCGGAGTCCGAGCCGGTACCGACCGACGCCACCTGGACCGGGGACCTGCGCCTCGACCTCGTCCAGGACGCCGCCACGGCCGGCTTCAGCGACACGCGGACGGTGCGGGCCCACCTCGTCGTCCCCGGTTCCCCCGCCGCGGTCACCCCGCCGGGGCAGGGCGGCCAGCCACCCGGCACCCCCGGCAACGGCAACCCGGGCAACGGCAACCCGGGCAACGGCAACCCGGGCAACGGCAACCCGGGCAACGGCAACCCGGGCAACGGCAACCCGGGCAACGGCAACCCCGGCGGCGGGCGACCGCGCTGAGCCGTCGGCGGCCGACCGGGCCCCGCCGCCGGGGCGCTACGGTGCGCCGTCGAGCCAGCCGGCCTGACGGGCCAGCGCCACGGCCTGCAGCTGCGAGGACACCTGCAGCTTGCCGAGGACGGCCCGGATGTGGGTGCGGACGGTCGCCTCGCTGACGAAGGACCCGGCCGCGATGGCGGCGGCGGGCAGGCCGGCGGCCATGCAGCGGAGCACCTCGTCCTCGCGCGGGCTCAGCGAGCGGAACGGCGCGAGGCGGTCCTCCTCCTCGCGGCGGGCCCGCCGGGCGGCCGCCAGCAGGTCCTGCCGCCGGTGCTCGCCGAGGACCGGGTCCCCGGCGCGGACCGCCTGCACCAGCGCGACCAGGTCGTCGAGATCGGTCTCCTTGGGGACGACGGTGACCGCGCCCCGCTCGAGGGCCGTGCCCCACGTGGCGTCCCCGACCTCGCCGGTGACCACGACGACGCGGCAGCCGGCCGCGGTGAGCGGGCCCACCAGGTCCAGTCCGTCGACGGGTACGCCGTCGTCGTCGCAGCCCAGGCGCAGGTCGAGCAGCACCGTGGCGGGCGCCGCGGCCAGGCACGCCTCGACGACGGCGGCGGCGGACGTCGGCTCGACCCGGTCGGCCCGGATCCCCGCGGCGGTCAGGCCCAGCTGCACGGCCTGGGCGAACAGCGAGTGGTCGTCGACGAGCAGCGTCGGCCCGGCGCTCACCGGACCGCCGCCGACGGTCGGGCGCCGAGGGGCAGGTGGTCCCCGACCGGGATGCGCGGCCGGGGGAGGGTGGACGGCGCCGCGGGGGCGTCCGCGGGCTCCGGGCCCAGCGGCAGGGTCAGCACGAACCGGCAGCCCACGGCGGAGTCGGCGGCGACCAGGTCCCCGCCGTGCCGCCGCGCCAGGTCCCGGGAGATCGCCAGGCCGAGCCCCTCGCCGGGGCTGGCGGCGCCGCGCTCGCCGGCCTCGAAGGCCGCGGCCCGCCGCCCGGCCGCCAAGCCCGGCCCGTCGTCGGCCACGGTGACGGTGAGCGAGCCGGCGACCTCGACGGTCAGGGTGCAGAGGGCGCCGGGGGCGTGCACGAGCGCGTTGCCGAGCAGGTTGCCGACGACGACGGCGAGCGCGTCGCCGTCCACGGTGACCGGGGCGGCGCCCGACGGCTGCCAGCGCAGCCGCAGCCCGCGTTCCCGGTGGCCGGCCACGAGCGGGCGCAGCAGCCGGTCCAGGTCGGTGCGGCGTGCCCGCGGCGGGCGGTCGGGCAGGCGCAGCAGGCGCTCGAGGCGGGCGAGCTCCCCGTTGACGGACTCCTGCAGGTCGGCGCGGAGCGCGGCCTGGGCGGGAGCGGTGGCGCGCTGGACGGCGGAGGTCGCCGCGCGCACCCCGGCGACGGTGGCGCGCGCGTCGTGCAGGCAGGCCCGCGCCTGCTGCAGCTGGCGCTCGTGGCCGGCGAGCTGCTCCAGCAGTCCGGCGACGTAGCGTTCCTGCCCGGCGAGGGCGTCGGTGAGCCGGCGGGCCGCGGCCAGGGCGGCCGCGCCGGCGGCGGCGGCCGTGCCCGCGTCGCGGACCAGGGCGACCACCCCGCCGGCGCCCGGGACCAGGGCGGGCAGCGCGGCCAGCGCCGCGATCCCGGAGAGCGCGAGGGCGACCACCGCCAGGGCCTGGGCCGAGCGCCGGTGACCGGTGCTGAGCTGGTCGCTGCGCCAGGCGGCGACGGCGGTCGCCCCCCACAGCGCGGACAGCGCCAGGCAGGCGCCCGCGGCCGCCGGCCGGGTGAGTGCCGGTGCCGCGGCGCTCGCGCCGACCGCGGCCGCACCGGCCAGCGCCAGCGCCAGGAGCCCGGCCGTGACGGGGCGCCGGCGTGATCCCGCGCCGGGGAAGGCGCGCAGCACGATGGCGGCGGCCGTGGCGGCGACGGCGAGGTGGGCGGCCGCGGGCAGCGCCGGCCCGGCGCCGTCGACGAGAGCTCCGGTGACCACCCCGGCCGGCCGGCTCAGGCCGACGAGCAGCAGCCCCACGCCCACCGACCGGGTGGTCTCGTTGCCGGTGACCCGCCACCGCAGCAGGTGGCCGCAGCCGGCCGCCAGGAAACCCAGGGTCGCCGCGACGAGGAGCACCTCGTGCCGCGCCTCTGCCCGGCCCACCGCGAGGACGGCGACGGCGGCAGCGACGGCGATCACGGCGGCCGCGACGCGTGCGGCGCCAAGCCGCCGGCAGGTGCGCCGCACCGCGCTCGCGGCGGTGTTCGTGCTGGTCATGGGCAGGACCCCCCGTGGTCTGGGCGCCAGCAGACCACGGTGGGGCGACTCCATCGGTGGATCGCTCCGCCGGGCGCGAGGCGCCTGCGGCGCGCGGGTCGGCTGGGGCGAACGAGGTCGGAGTGGGACCGCGATCGACAGTTCTGACGATGTCCGGTGCGGTGGCCCACCGGGAGGGTCGAGGTCGACTGCCGCGGCGCCGTGCCCGGTGAGAGTGCCGTCGTCCGACGGGGACATCGACAGGGAGTTCCACCGTGAAGAAGATCGCCATCGCCTCCGCCGCCATGGGCGGGGTCGCCCTCATCGCCTTCGGCGCCGGCGGCACCTTCGCCGCCTTCAGCGACACGGCGGAGACCTCCGGCGAGGTCGGCGCCGGCACCCTCGTGCTGAGCACCACCGAGGAGATCAGCACCCAGGCACGGAACCTGGAGCTCGCCCCGGGGCAGTCGACGCTCCTGGCGTTCCCGGTGCAGAACGGCGGGAACCTCCCCGGCGTCCTGACCGCCGTGGCGGCGATCCAGGACGCGCCCGACGCCTGCGACTCCGCCTCCGAGGCCGGGTCCTGCGGCGGGCTTGAGGGCGACTTCTCCCGCTTGGCCACCGTCAGCGCCTACCAGCGGCCGGTGAACAGCGCGGTCGACTGCACCCCGACCGTCAACCTCACCTCCGCGACGCTGCTGGCCGGCGACGTGCCGCTCGCCGCCCTCGACGGCGAGCGCGTGACCGGTCAGCGACTCTCGGCGGGCCAGGTCACCTGCTTCGTGCTCCGCGTGTCCCTGGACCAGAACGTCGGCAACGAGGTCCAGGGTGACTCGGCGACGCTGACCGTCGACCTGACGCTGGACCAGGCCACCTCGGCCCCCTCGACTCCGGGCAACAACGGCGGGGCCAACAACGGCGGGGGCAACAACGGCGGGGGCAACAACGGCGGGGCGAACAACGGCGGGGCGAACAACGGCGGGGGCAACAACGGCGGGGGCGGCGGTCGCCCGACCCCGCGGGTCTGACCATCGCGCGAGGGCGGTCCGGGGGCTCCCCGGGCCGCCCTCGCGGCGTCCGGGGCCGTCGGCGACCATGGGGAGCCGGTCCGCCGCACGGGGACCCGGGCAGAGGGAGAGGTGCGTGCAGCAGGGCGCGAGGATCGCCGGCCGCTACGAGCTGCGGTCGCTGCTGGCGACCGGCGGCATGGGGCAGGTCTGGCGGGCGCACGACACGCTGCTCGGCCGCGACGTCGCGCTCAAGCTGCTGCGCAGCGAGTACACCGGCGACCCCTCCTTTCTCGCCCGGTTCCGCGCCGAGGCCCGCCACACCGCGGTGCTGAGCCACCCCAACATCGCCACCCTGTTCGACTACGGCGAGGTCCCGGCCGGACCCGGGAGCCCCGAGCACCTGGCGTACCTCGTGATGGAGCTGGTCGAGGGCGAGTCGCTGTCGCAGGCGCTGGCCCGGGAGGGCCGGCTCGACCCCGCCCGCACGGCCGACGTGCTGCGGCAGACCGCCGCGGGACTGGGGGCCGCCCACGCCATGGGCGTGGTGCACCGCGACGTGAAGCCGGGCAACGTGCTCCTCGCGCGGAACGGCACCGTCAAGCTGACCGACTTCGGCATCGCCTCGTCCGCCGCCAGCGTCCCGCTCACCGGCACCGGCCAGATCATCGGCACCGCCCACTACATCTCGCCCGAGCAGGCCCAGGGTGCCCCGGCGTCGCCGGCCAGCGACGTCTACGCCCTCGGCCTGGTCGGCTACGAGATGCTCGCCGGGCGGCGTGCCTTCGACGCCGAGAACTCGGTGCAGGTGGTGCTCAAGCAGATCAACGAGCTCCCACCGCCGCTGCCGCCGGACGTCCCGGCCGCCCTCCGCGGCCTCGTCGAGCGCGCGCTGGCCAAGGACCCCGACCGGCGGTGGCCCGACGGCACCGCGTTCCGGGACGCCGTCGACGCGCTGCCGTCCTCCCCGGACCGCGCCGCCGGCGACCGGGCGGCCACCACGGTCCTCCCGCCGCGCCCGGCCGGGTCCGCGCCCCAGGACACCCGGGTGCTGCCCGCGGTGGGTCCCGCGGCCGGCACCGCGGGTCCTCGGGCCGGCACCGCGGTCGCGGCCGGCGCCGGCCGCCGGCCCCGACGCCCCCGACGCTCCCGGAAGGGCCTGATCGCGGCCCTGGTCGCGCTGCCGCTGCTCGCGGTGCTCGCCGTCGTGCTGGTCGCGTCGCTCGCCGGCGGCGGCGGGGGGACGCCGGCGGACGCGGAGACGACCGAGACCGGGACGCCGACCGACGAGCCTGCGGCGACCACCGCCGCGGAGGAGCCGGCGACCGTCGACGTGGCCGCCGGTGACCACGTCGGCCGCCCGGTCGGCCTGGTGCAGGCCGAGCTGGTCGCGCTGGGCCTGCAGGTGCAGCTGCGCCCCGTCACGACCGCCGACGCCGCCGACGGCGAGGTGCTCGCCCTCGACCCCACCGGCGCGCTGACCCCCGGCACGGTGGTCACCGTGACCCACGCCGTCACCCCGCCCCCGGCACCGGCACCGCCGGCCGATCCCGGCAACGGCAACGGCAACGGGGGAGGAGGCGGTGGCAACGGGGGCGGTGGCAACGGCGGCGGGGACGACGGCGACGGCGACGGCGGTGGCAACGGCGGCGGAGGCCGCGGGAACGGCGGCGGAGGCCGCGGGAACGGCGGCAGGGGCGGCGGGGACGACGACGGCGGCGGGGACGACTGAACCCCCGGCGGTCAGCCCCGCAGCGCGTACCGGGTGAACAGGACGCCGTCCTCCTCGAGCAGCTGCACCAGCCGCGGCCGCACCGGCTCGGCCAGCGCGCCCGGCAGCAGCCGCGTCTGCCCCCCGACCAGCGCGGGCGCGATCGTCAGGTCCAGCTCGTCGACGACCCCTGCGGCGAGCGCCGCGGCGAACAGCGCCGGGCCCCCCTCGCACACGACCTGCTCGAGCCCGCGCGCCGCCAGCTCGTCCAGCGCCCGGGGCAGGTCGACGTCGTCCTCGCCGCAGACCAGCACGGTCACGCCGGCGCCGGCCAGCGCCGCGCGCCGCGCCGGGTCCGAGGCGGCGCAGGTGACCAGGATCGTCGAGCCGTGGGCCAGCCGGTCGCCGGGCGCCGGCGAGGCGCGCCGGGAGACGACGGCGACCGGTGCGGTCGCGGGACGGCCGAGCGCGGTCCGCAGGGCGCCGACGGCGGAGTCGGCCGCGACCGGCCGGTAGCCCTCCGCGGCCGCCGTCCCCGCGCCGACCAGCACCACGTCGGCCAGCGCCCGCAGCGTCCGGAACACCCGCTTGTCACCGGGTGACCCCAGCCCGCCGCTGCGCCCCTGGATCGCGATGGCGCCGTCCAGCGAGCCGACGAAGTTGACGCGCACCGACCGGCCGGCCAGCCGGTAGGCCTCGGCCAGCGCGGCGTCGTCGAGGTCGTGACCGGACGCCGGGTCCGGCAGCAGGCGGCGCACGTCAGGCGGTGGAGACCACGGCCGCGCTCTCCGCGGGCAGCGTCACGGTCGGGCCGTCCAACGTGGGCTCGTCACCGGTGGAGAACAGCACGCCGGTCGCCGTCCGGTCCAGGTCCACCTCGCGAGGCTCGCCCGACAGGTTGGTCACCACGCGCAGCGCGCCGCGGTGCACGACCAGCCAGCGGTCCTCGTCGTCCCAGCTCACCGCGACCGCCGACAGGTCGGGGTCGACCAGGTCCGGCTGCGCCTTGCGCAGCGCCAGCAGGGCGCGGGTGGTCGCCAGCAGCCGCGCGTGCGGCTCGCGCTCCGGCTCGGACCAGTCCAGCTTCGACCGGGTGAAGGTCTCCGGGTCCTGCGGGTCGGGGACGACGTCGGCGTCCCAGCCGTGCTCGGCGAACTCGCCGATCCGCCCCTTCGCCGTCGCCTCGCCGAGCTCGGGCTCGGGGTGGCTGGTGAAGAACTGCCACGGCGTGGTCGCGCCCCACTCCTCGCCCATGAACAGCATCGGCGTGAACGGGCTGGTCAGCACGATCGTCGCGCCGACGGCGAGCAGGCCGGGGGAGAGCGTCGCGGAGATGCGGTCGCCGACGGCCCGGTTGCCGATCTGGTCGTGGTCCTGCAGGTAGCCGAGGAACTTCCAGCCCGGCAGCAGCGCGGTGTCCACCGGCCGGCCGTGGTGCCGCCGCCGGAAGCTCGACCAGGCGCCGTCGTGGAAGTAGGCGCCGGTCAGCGTCTTGGCCAGCCCGCCGAGCCCCGCCTCGGCGAAGTCGGCGTAGTAGCCCTGGCCCTCGCCGGTGAGCACCGAGTGCAGCGCGTGGTGGAAGTCGTCGCTCCACTGCGCGGCCAGCCCGAGGCCGCCGGCCACCCGCGGCGTCACCATCCGCGGGTCGTTGAGGTCGCTCTCCGCGATCAGCGTCAGCGGCCGGCCGACGGCGACCGAGAGCCGGTCGACCTCCTGGGCCATCTCCTCGAGCACGTGCGTGGCCCGCTCGTCGACCAGCGCGTGCACGGCGTCGAGCCGCAGCCCGTCGACGTGCATGTCGCGCAGCCACATCAGCGCGTTGTCGATGATGTAACGGCGCACCTCGTCGGAGTCCGGCCCCGACAGGTTGACCGAGTCGCCCCAGGTGTTGGCGCCGCCCGGGGCGTTGATCGGCATGAACAGCGGCAGGTAGTTCCCCGACGGGCCCAGGTGGTTGTAGACGACGTCCTGGATCACGCCCAGCCCGCGCTGGTGGCAGGCGTCGACGAAGCGCTGGTAGGCCGCGGGGCCGCCGTACTCCTCCTGCACCGTGTACCAGAGCACGCCGTCGTAGCCCCAGTTGTGCGTGCCGTTGAAGCCGTTGACCGGCAGCAGCTCCACGAAGTCCACGCCGAGGTCCACCAGGTGGTCGAGCCTGCCCGCCGCGGCGTCGAGCGTGCCCTCCGGCGTGAAGGTGCCGACGTGCATCTCGTAGACGACGCCGCCGGCCAGCGGGCGGCCGGTCCAGGACCGGTCGCCCCACGCGTGGGAGGCCGCGTCGAACCGCCGGGAGGGCCCGTGCACGCCCTGCGGCTGCCGGCGGGAGCGCGGATCGGGGCGCAGCGCGTCGTCGTCGTCGAGCAGGAAGCCGTAGTCGGCCTCCGGGCCGGCGTCGACCTCGGCGCGCCACCAGCCGTCGTCGTCGCGCCGCATGTCGTGGACGGCGCCGTCGACCTGCAGGCGGACCCGCGACGGCACCGGCGCCCAGACGGTGAACTCGGCGGGCTCGGACATGCGGGGACCTCCCGGGGACGACGGCGGTGCGCCGATCATGCCCGGGCGGCGACGGCTCAACCCTCGGCCACCTGCACCACGACGCTGCCGGTCTTGCGGCCGCTCCCGGCGTACCGGTGCGCCTCCGTGATCTCCGCCAGCCCGAAGCGGCGCGGGTCCAGGAGCGGGCGGAACCGGCCCGAGCCGAGCAGGTCCGCGATCCGGCCGACCATCGCCTGGTCGTGCCGCGGGAAGGGGAAGCGCACCCGCCGGCCGGGGGACAGCGGGGACAGCAGCGCCAGGCCCACGTTCTGCCCCCTCGGCCCGAGCTCCGAGGAGGTGTAGACGCCGCGGGGTTCCAGCAGGTCCCGGCAGCGGCCGAACGTGCTCCGGCCGACCGCGTCGAACACCGCGGCGAAGCGCGTGCCGTCCGCGACGACGTCCTCGGCGCGGGCCGTGACGACCCGGTCGGCACCGAGCGCCTCGACCGCCTCCCGGTGGCCGGGGGCGACCGCGGTGACCCGGACTCCGCCGGCCGCCAGCAGCTGCACCGCCGCGGAGCCGATCGCCCCGGTCGCGCCGAGGACCAGCACGCGCTGCCCGCGGGCCACCCGCGCGACCCTGGCCATGGCCAGCGCGTAGTGCGCGCCCTCGGTGGCCGCCGCGCCCTCGGCGAAGCCGACACCGGGCGGCAGCAGCGCCACGGACGCGCTTCCGGCCACGGCCAGCAGTTCGGCGTGCGCGCCGAAGCGCCCCTCGACGTAGCCGAACACGCGCTGACCGGTCGAGAACCGGGTCACGGCGGGCCCGGTCCGCTCGACGACGCCGGCGAACTCGGTGCCCAGCACCTGCACCCGGGGCCGGGGGAACCCGGTGAGCAGCCGGACGGGGAACGGCGTTCCCGCCCGGTAGGCGCAGTCCGTGCGGTTGACCGTGGTGGCGTGCACCCGCACCAGCACGTCGCCGTCGCCGACCCGCGGCGGGTCCACGTCGAGCACGCGGACGACGTCCGGTGGCCCGTAGCGGGTGCGGACGGCGGCGCGCACCCCCGGACCGTAGCGGCCTGCGCCGACCGCCGGGCGGGGCCGTACCGCCGGTGGCCGGCCGGTGTCCCGGCCGGACCGCCGGCGGCCGGTCAGACGGCCAGCCGCTGCCCGACGTAGATCCTGTTCGGATCGCCGACCGTGCCCCGGTTCATCGCCCAGAGGGCGCGCCACCCGCCGTCCACGCCCTGGGCCCGCGCGATCTTGGCGAGGGTGTCCCCGGGCCGGACGACGTAGCTGCCGGAGGCGGCCGGCGCCGCGGCCGCGGGGCGTGCGGCCGGGGCCGGCGCCGGGGGAGCCGGTGCCGCCGCGGCCGGGGTGCTCCCGCCGCGCAGGTGCCGGCCGCAGGTCGGCCAGGCGCCGACGCCCTGCCCGACGAGCACCCGCTCGGCCACCGCGATCTGCTGCGCGGGGGTGGCCAGGTCGGCGCGGGGGGCGTACTGCAGCCCGCCGTAGCCCACCCAGGTCGGCTGGTAGAACTGCAGCCCGCCGTAGTACCCGTTACCGGTGTTGATGCTCCAGTTGCCGCCGGACTCGCACTGGGCGACGCCGCTCCAGTCGTGCCCGGGGGCGGCGCCCGCGGGTGCGGCCATCAGGCCGATCCCGAGGGCCGCGGAGCCGACGGCGACGGCGCCGCCGCGCAGGAGCGTCCGGATGCGGGCGCGCGAGGGCGCACGGTGCTGGGACATGGTGATCCTCCCGATCACCGCCTGCGAGGTGAGCTGTCGGGTTCGGGCGGATCGGTGCCCGGCCGCGCAGAGGCGGCTTCACCCCGGGGCGCGCGTGCGCGCCCGATGGGTCCCCCGCCTCCGTCCTCGATGGGTCGAGGTCAGGCGTGCGGCGGACGGAGTTCGGCGGACCGCGGCCTGGTGCCGAGCGCGCGTGTTGCGCCGTGCACACGCAGAGCCTGGGTGCTGCGGCGGTGTCCGGCCCCTCGGCGGCGCCGGGTCCCCCGGGGTGTCGTCGGCGTGGCGGCGACAGGCCGGGCCGGGGAGCGCCGGCCGTCCCCGGCCCGTCACAGCCTGTCGCCGGAGGTCGCGGTCCCTCTCAGTCGCGGACGAGCAGCGCCACCGGCAGCCCGGACAGCACCGTCGCGAGGGGCAGGCCGCCGGCGGTGGACACCGACCGCTGCCCGGTGAGGACGTCGCGCCAGGCGCCGGTGGGCAGCTGCAGCGCGGTGTCGCCCCACCCCGTGGCGGCCAGCCGGGCCGGCAGCCGGGTCGCGACGGTCACCGCTCCCCGGTCGAAGGCCACCACGTGCCCGGCCGCCGGCCCCGTCGCCGTCACCGGGGTGTAGCCGGCGAACAGCTCGGGGGAGTCGCGGCGCAGCCGCAGCACCCGGGACACCACGAGCAGCTTGGCCGAGCCGGTGTCGTCGACGTCCGGCACCCAGCCCTCGTCCAGCCGGGCCAGCAGCCGGCGGCGCAGGTCGTAGTCCACCGGCCGCCGGTTGTCCGGGTCGACCAGCGAGTGGTCCCACAGCTCCGTGCCCTGGTAGACGTCCGGGACGCCGGGCATCGTCAGCTGCACCAGCTTCTGCGCGAGCGAGTTGGACCGGCCCAGCGGGGCGATGCGGGCGACGAACGCGTCGAGCTCCGAGCGGGTGCGCCCGTCGTCGAAGGCGGCGTCCACCATCGCGCGCAGCCGCGACTCGAACTCCTCGTCCTGGTCGGTCCAGCTGGTCGACAGCCCGGCCTCCCGCGCCGCCTTCTCGGCGAAGGCCTGCGCCCGCTCGCGGGACAGCGGCCAGGCGCCGACCAGGTTCTGCCAGACCAGGTGGGCCAGCGGCCGGTCGGGGAGCGGGTGGCGCTCCAGCAGGCCGCGCACCAGCCCGGCCCACTCGCCCGGGAGCTCGGCGAGGACGGCGAGCCGGGCGCGGACGTCCTCGCTGCGCTTGGTGTCGTGCGTGGACAGCGTCGTCATCGCCTGCGCCTTGCGCGCCAGCCGCCGCGCCTGCGCCTCGTGGAACTCCTCGACCGTGCTGCCGAACCGCGCCGGGTCGCCACCGACCTCGTTGAGGGCGGCGAACCGCGCCCAGCGGTAGTAGGCGCTGTCCTCGACGCCCTTGGCCATGACCGGGCCGCTGGTCTGCTCGAACCGGGTCGCCGCCTCCGTGCCGGCCGCGGAGAGCACTGGGTGCAGCTGGTCCAGCGCGGCGCCCAGATCCGGTCGCCGCGCGCGGACGGCGGCGACCGTCGCGTCGAGGTGCTCGCGGCCGTCGGGCAGGTACGTGCGGTAGACGTCGAAGGAGGCCAGCAGCTCCGCCAGCGCCTCGGTCTGCTGGTCCCGTTCGACGCCGGGCAGGTCCCCGATCACCCGCACCAGCCGGGCCACCTCGGAGCCGAGGATGCCGTCGGTGACCTCGCGCTTGGTCCCGTGCACCAGCTCCGCGTAGTCGACCGGGGAGCCCGTCAGCTCCGTGTCCAGCGCGGTCAGCTCCGCCTCGCCGGCCGGGTCGACCAGCACCTGGTCGACCTCCGACAGCGCGTCGTAGCCCGTGGTCCCGGCGGTCGCCCAGCTCTCCGGCAGGTCCTCGCCCGGCTCGAGGATCTTCTCCACGACCGTCCACCGGCCGCCCGAGGCCTCGGCCAGCCGCTCCAGGTAGCCCTTCGGGTCGGCCAGCCCGTCGGGGTGGTCGATCCGCAGCCCGTCGACGGCGCCCTCGCCGACCAGCTCCAGCACCAGCTCGTGGGTCGCGGCGAAGACCGCCGGGTCCTCCGCGCGCAGGCCGGCGAGGGTGTTGATCGCGAAGAACCGCCGGTAGTTGAGGTCGGAGTCCGCGCGCCGCCAGTCGACCAGCTCGTAGTGCTGGCGGTCGTGCACCTCCTGCGGGGTCCCCTCACCCGTGCCGGGCGCGATCGGGAAGCGGTTGTCGTAGTAGCGCAGCTCCCCGTCCACCACCTCGAGCCGTGCGACGTCGTCCGCCGATCCCAGCACGGGGATGCGCACCCGCCCGCCGATGTCCCAGTCGACGTCGAAGGCGGCGGCGTGCGCGCTGTCGCGCCCGTGCTGCAGCACGTCCCACCACCACGGCGCCTCGGCGGGATCGGCGACGCCCATGTGGTTGGGCACCAGGTCGAGCACCAGCCCGAGGCCGTGCTCGTGCAGCGCCGCCACGAACCGGTCGAAGGCCGCCCGGCCACCGCGCGCCTCGTCGATGTGCGCGTGGTCGACCGTGTCGTAGCCGTGCGTGCTCCCCGCCGCCGACCGCAGCAGCGGCGAGGAGTACGCGTGGCTCACCCCCAGCGCCGCCAGGTGGTCGGCGACCGCGGCGGCGTCGTCCAGGGTGAAACCGGCGTGCACCTGCAGGCGGTAGGTGGCCGTCGGGACGGCGCGGCGGTCCTGCGTCGACGTCACGGAGCGGCCTGCAGCACGACCGTCGCGCGCGCCTGCACGGTCATCGTGTCGCCGGCCTTGACGACGACGGGCTCGACCTCGTGCATCTCCGCGGTGTCGACGACGACGGTCCACCCCTCGGCGTACTCGCTCGGCGGCAGGGTGAACTCGATCGGCTCGTGGTGGGCGTTGAACGCCAGGTAGAAGCAGTCGTCGACGACGTCCTCGCCGCGCTCGTCGGTCTCCCGGATGCCGTGCCCGTTGAGGTACATCGCCAGGGACTTGGCGAAGCCGACGTCCCAGTCCTCGTCGGACATGAGCTCCCCGGCCGGGGTGAGCCAGGCGACGTCCTGCACCGGGTCGCCCTCCTCGCGCCGCACCGGCCGGCCGTGGAAGAACCGGCGCCGGCGGAACGTCGGGTGCTCGTTGCGCAGGCGGGTGACCCGCCTGGTGAACTCCAGCAGCCCCTCGTCGACGGCCGTCCAGTCGATCCAGGTGAGCTCGGAGTCCTGGCAGTAGCCGTTGTTGTTGCCGTTCTGGGTCCGGCCGAGCTCGTCCCCGTGCAGCAGCATCGGCACGCCCTGGCTGAGCATCAGCGAGGTCAGGAAGTTGCGCTGCTGGCGGGCGCGCAGGGCGAGCACCTCGGGGTCGTCGGTGGGGCCCTCGACACCGCCGTTCCAGCTGCGGTTGTGGCTCTCGCCGTCGTTGTTGCCCTCGCCGTTGGCCTCGTTGTGCTTCTCGTTGTAGGAGACGAGGTCGCGCATCGTGAAGCCGTCGTGCGCCGTGACGAAGTTGATGCTCGCCACCGGCCGGCGTCCGGAGTGCTTGTACAGGTCCGCCGAGCCGGAGATGCGGCTGGCGAACTCGCCGATGGTCGCGTCCTCGCCCCGCCAGAAGTCGCGGACGGTGTCGCGGTACTTGCCGTTCCACTCGGTCCACAGCGCCGGGAAGTTGCCGACCTGGTAGCCGCCGTCACCGACGTCCCAGGGCTCGGCGATGAGCTTGACCTGGCTGACCACCGGGTCCTGGTGCACCAGGTCGAAGAACGCCGACAGCCGGTCCACCTCGTGGAACTGCCGGGCGAGGGTGGAGGCGAGGTCGAAGCGGAACCCGTCGACGTGCATCTCGGTGACCCAGTAGCGCAGCGAGTCCATGATCAGCTGCAGCGACTGCGGGTTGCGGACGTTGAGCGAGTTCCCGGTGCCGGTGGTGTCCATGTAGTACTGCTCGTCGCCCTCGACCAGCCGGTAGTACGCCCGGTTGTCGATGCCCTTGAACGACAGCGTCGGGCCGTTGTGGTTGCCCTCGGCGGTGTGGTTGTAGACGACGTCGAGGATCACCTCGATGCCCGCCTCGTGCAGGGTCCGGACCATGCCCTTGAACTCCTGGACCTGCTGCCCGTCGGCGGACTGCGCGTACTCGTTGTGCGGCGCGAAGAAGCCGATCGTGTTGTAGCCCCAGTAGTTGCGCAGGCCCTTCTGCAGCAGCGTGTCGTCCTGGACGAACTGGTGCACCGGCATGAGCTCGATCGCCGTCACGCCCAGTCCCTGCAGGTGCTCGATGACCGCCGGGTGCGCGATCCCGGCGTACGTGCCGCGCAGCTCCTCGGGGACGCGCGAGTGGGTCATGGTCAGGCCCTTGACGTGGGCCTCGTAGATGACCGTCTTGTTGTACGGGGTCTTCGGCGGGCGGTCGACGCCCCAGTCGAAGTAGGGGTTGACGACGACGGACTTGGGCATGTGCGGCGCGGAGTCGTCGTCGTTGCGCTCACCGCTGCCGAAGCGGTAGCCGAAGCACGCCTCGTCCCAGTCGACGGAGCCGTCGATCGCCTTGGCGTAGGGGTCCAGCAGCAGCTTGTTGGGGTTGCAGCGGTGCCCGTTCTCCGGGTCGTACGGGCCGTGGACGCGGAAGCCGTAGCGCTGCCCGGGCTGGATGCCGGGCAGGAAGGCGTGCCACACGTACCCGTCCATCTCGGGGAGGCGGATCCGCTCCTCGTTGCCCGCGTCGTCGAACAGGCACAGCTCGATCTTCTCGGCGACCTCGCTGAAGATGGCGAAGTTGGTGCCGGTGCCGTCGTACGTGGCGCCCAGCGGGTAGGCGCTTCCGGGCCAGACCTGGGTCATGCGGGTCCTCCTGCGATGTGCCCCCGCCGTCTCCGGGGGCCGGTTGCCTCCCGCCGCGGCCGTCGGCGGGAGGTCGGTGCGTGCTGCTCCGGCACCCCGTTGCCCGCGCGCGGGACCCGGCACACCTGACCGGAGGTGTCGGAAGGGACACGTCACCGTGCGTCACCGGCGGCGTGGGCCGGCGGCGGGGGAGACGACGACGCCCCCCGGGCGGACCGCGGGGGGCGTCGTGCGCAGAAGGGGCGGTCCCGCCGGGGTCCGACCTCGCCCGGGAACCCCGGGTGGCGCTGGTCCCCGGCCGGGACCGCTCCTGCGCGCGGGACACTATCGCCGTCGGCCGCCGATGACGAGCACCCCCGTCGCGTTCGTGCAACCAGCGGGTCCCACCAGGCACGGACGTCGCACGGGCGCCGTCCTGTCACACCCCCGTCGTACCGTCGACGCGTGCGAGCGAAGACCGACCTGAAGCGGCCCACGCGGGGGCGGTTCCGCGTCGTCAGCGAGTTCGAGCCCTCGGGCGACCAGCCGGCCGCGATCAAGGCGCTGGCCGAGCGGGTGGAGGCCGGCGAGGAGCACGTCGTCCTGCTGGGCGCCACCGGCACCGGGAAGTCGGCGACGACGGCGTGGCTGGTCGAGCAGGTCCAGCGGCCCACCCTGGTGATGGCGCCCAACAAGACCCTCGCCGCCCAGCTGGCCAACGAGTTCCGCGAGCTGTTCCCCGACAACGCGGTCGAGTACTTCGTCAGCTACTACGACTACTACCAGCCCGAGGCCTACGTCCCGCAGACGGACACCTACATCGAGAAGGACTCCTCGATCAACGAGGAGGTCGAGCGGCTGCGGCACTCGGCCACCAACTCGCTGTTCACCCGCCGCGACGTGATCGTGGTGGCCACCGTGTCCTGCATCTACGGCCTGGGCACCCCCGAGGAGTACGTCGAGCGCGCGCTGAAGATCAAGGTGGGGGAGGAGCGCGACCGCGACGAGCTGCTGCGCACCCTCGTCACCGAGCAGTACACCCGCAACGACCTCTCCTTCACCCGCGGCACCTTCCGGGTCCGGGGCGACACCGTCGAGGTGTTCCCGGTGTACGAGGAGCTCGCCGTCCGGATCGAGATGTTCGGCGACGAGGTGGAGCGGCTGTACTACCTGCACCCGCTCACCGGCGAGGTCGTGCGCGAGGTCGACGAGCTGTTCGTCTTCCCGGCCACCCACTACGCCGCCGGCCCGGAGCGGATGGAGCGGGCGATCGGCTCGATCGAAGCCGAGCTGGAGCAGCGGCTGGCCGAGCTCGAGCGGCAGGGGAAGCTGCTCGAGGCCCAGCGGCTGCGCATGCGCACCACCTACGACATCGAGATGATGCGCCAGGTCGGCTTCTGCTCCGGCATCGAGAACTACTCGCGGCACATCGACGGCCGCGCCCCCGGCTCGGCGGGCTCCTGCCTGCTGGACTACTTCCCCGACGACTTCCTCCTGGTCATCGACGAGTCCCACGTCACCGTGCCGCAGGTCGGCGGGATGTACGAGGGCGACATGAGCCGCAAGCGGACGCTGGTCGAGCACGGCTTCCGGCTGCCCTCGGCGATGGACAACCGGCCGCTGAAGTGGGAGGAGTTCACCGACCGGATCGGTCAGGTCGTCTACCTCTCGGCGACCCCGGGCCCCTACGAGCTGGGCCGCACCGGCGGTGAGTTCGTGGAGCAGGTCATCCGCCCCACCGGCCTGGTCGACCCCGAGGTCGTGGTCAAGCCGACCAAGGGCCAGATCGACGACCTGGTCTCCGAGATCCGCGAGCGGGTCGAGCGCGACGAGCGCACGCTGGTCACCACGCTGACCAAGAAGATGGCCGAGGACCTCACCGACTACCTGCTCGAGATGGGCATCAAGGTCCGCTACCTGCACTCCGAGGTCGACACGCTGCGCCGGGTCGAGCTGCTGCGCGAGCTGCGGCAGGGCGAGTACGACGTGCTGGTCGGCATCAACCTGCTGCGCGAGGGTCTCGACCTGCCCGAGGTCTCCCTCGTGGCGATCCTCGACGCCGACAAGGAGGGATTCCTCCGGTCGGGCACCTCGCTGATCCAGACGATCGGCCGGGCGGCGCGCAACGTCTCCGGCCAGGTGCACATGTACGCCGACCGGATCACCCCCTCGATGGCCCAGGCCATCGAGGAGACCAACCGCCGGCGCGAGAAGCAGGTCGCGTACAACACCGAGCACGGCATCGACCCCCAGCCGCTGCGGAAGAAGATCGTCGACATCCTCGACGGCATCTACCGGGAGGCCGAGGACGGTACGGCCGGCGAGCTGCTCGGCGGCTCGGGGCGGCAGCAGTCCCGCGGCAAGTCGCCGGTGCCGGGGCTGTCGTCCAAGAGCAAGGCGAAGGCCGGCGCGATCGACGTCCAGGGCCTGCCCCGCAACGAGCTCGCCGACCTCATCGCCCAGATGAACGACCAGATGCTCGCCGCCGCCCGGGAGCTGCAGTTCGAGGTCGCGGCCCGGCTGCGCGACGAGTTGGCGGAGCTGAAGAAGGAGCTGCGACAGCTCGACGCCGCGCACGCCTGAACGAGGACCCGCTGCCCCCGCCGTTCGCAGGCTCACGGCGGGCCCCGCAGCGGGGGCCGGGGAGGTTGCTGATGGACCGGGAGCAGCTCGTGGCGTACTGCCTGGCCAAGCCCGGGGCCGAGGAGACCTACCCGTGGGGTGACGTCGAACTAATCGCCAAGGTCGGCGGCAAGGCCTTCGCCTTCCTCGGGCCGTCCACCGTCGGGGTGACGTGTGCACGGGACGCCGGGGAGGCCGCCGAGTGGCGCGACCGGTACCCCGACGCCGTCACCGTCAGCTCCTACGTCGGCCGTTACGGGTGGAACGCCGTGGACTTCACCGGCCCGGTGCCCGACGACGAGGTGCGGGAGCTGGTCGACGCCTCCTACGACGCGATCGTCGCCGCCCTGCCGCGGAGCAAGCGGCCGACCTGAGACGGCGGTCACATCCGGGCGGGGAACGCAGGAGCGGGCAGCGCCGTTGTGCCCCCCGAGGTCGACAGGCGCGACGGCTCCGTGCGGCGTGCCCCGGCCTCGTGTGGAGGGGAGTATCCCCAGCGGCGGTGTCGTCAGTACGAGGTCCCGAGGCCTCCGGCGCCGCCGGTCGTGAGCTCCGCGCTCACGGCGGGAGAGACCTCCGGATCTGACGCAACGCCAGTCCCGGAGGAGTACCCGCATGGACGTCCCCACCTGGGTGTGGGCCCTGACCGTCGCCGCGATCGTGGCGATGCTCACCTTCGACTTCATCGGTCACGTGCGGACCCCGCACGCGCCGACGCTCAAGGAGTCGGGCACCTGGTCGGCCATCTACGTGGCGATCGCGGTCGTGTTCGGCCTGCTCGTGCTGTGGTTCGCCGGAGGGACCTACGGCGGGGAGTACTTCGCCGGGTACATCACCGAGAAGAGCCTCTCGGTGGACAACCTGTTCGTCTTCGTGCTGATCATGGCGAGCTTCGCGGTGCCGCGGGAGCTGCAGCAGAAGGTGCTGCTGTTCGGTATCGCGTTCGCGCTGGTGCTGCGGACGGTGTTCATCTTCATCGGCGCGGCGGCGATCGAGAACTTCAGCTGGATCTTCTACATCTTCGGTGGGTTCCTCCTGTACACGGCGTGGGCGCAGGCGCGCAGCGGTGGGCACGACGACGAGGAGGAGTTCAAGGAGAACGCCGTCCTGCGGCTCACCCGCCGGGTGCTGCCCACGACGGAGACCTATCACTCCGACCGGCTGACGGCGAAGGTCGACGGCAAGCGGTACATCACGCCGTTGTTCATCGCGCTGATCGCGATCGGCAGCGCCGACATCCTGTTCGCCGTCGACTCGATCCCGGCGATCTTCGGGCTGACGCAGGAGACGTACCTGGTGTTCACGGCGAACGCCTTCGCGCTGCTGGGTCTGCGGCAGCTGTTCTTCCTGATCGACGGGCTGCTGGACCGGCTGGTGTACCTGGCCTACGGGCTGGCGGTCATCCTCGGCTTCATCGGCGTCAAGCTGATGATCCACGCGCTGCACGAGAACGAGTTGCCGTTCATCAACGGCGGCGAGCACGTCACCGCGATCCCCGAGGTGCCCACCTGGTTGTCACTGCTGGTCATCCTGGTCACCCTGCTGGTGACCACCGTCGCCAGCCTCGCCGCGAACCGCCGCACCCGGGCCGACGCCGCCCGCGCCGGTGCCGGGCCGGCGCCGGTCGCCGCGGACACCGCGGCCGAGGCCGTCCGGAGCGGCCCCGTCACCGGCACCGGCGAGGCCCGGGACGAGGCCCGGCGGCGCGAGCCGGCCGCCAGGGAGAACTGACAGGGAGAACTGACCGGCCCGGACGCCCGGCGACCGGCCGCGCGTGCCGGCGGCGCGGCCGTCGCCGGCGTGAGACGCTGGAGGGCGCGGCAGCGCAGGGCGTTCCTGCGCGCCGCCGCCGAGACGGTCACGGCGGCTCGTCCGGGTGGCCGGGAGCCGACCTGGCACGAGCAGGCGGCCGGAGACGTGTCCTCCGGTGCTGACGATCGAACCCGGAGGTTGCTTTGGACGTGCCCTTGTGGGTGTGGGCCCTGACCGTCGCCGCGATCATCGCCATGCTCACCTTCGACTTCATCGGTCACGTGCGGACCCCGCACGCCCCCACGCTGCGCGAGTCCGCCACCTGGTCCGCGGTCTACGTGGCGATCGCGGTCGTGTTCGGCCTGCTCGTGCTGTGGTTCGCCGGAGGGACCTACGGCGGGGAGTACTTCGCCGGGTACATCACCGAGAAGAGCCTCTCGGTGGACAACCTGTTCGTCTTCGTGCTGATCATGGCGAGCTTCGCGGTGCCGCGGGAGCTGCAGCAGAAGGTGCTGCTGTTCGGTATCGCGTTCGCGCTGGTGCTGCGGACGGTGTTCATCTTCATCGGCGCGGCGGCGATCGAGCACTTCAGCTGGATCTTCTACATCTTCGGTGGGTTCCTCCTGTACACGGCGTGGGCGCAGGCGCGCAGCGGTGGGCACGACGACGAGGAGGAGTTCAAGGAGAACGCCGTCCTGCGGCTCACCCGCCGGGTGCTGCCCACGACGGAGACCTACCACTCCGACCGGCTGACGGCGAAGGTCGACGGCAAGCGGTACATCACGCCGCTGTTCATCGCGCTGATCGCGATCGGCAGCGCCGACATCCTGTTCGCCGTCGACTCGATCCCGGCGATCTTCGGGCTGACGCAGGAGACGTACCTGGTGTTCACGGCGAACGCCTTCGCGCTGCTGGGTCTGCGGCAGCTGTTCTTCCTGATCGACGGGCTGCTGGACCGGCTGGTGTACCTGGCCTACGGGCTGGCGGTCATCCTCGGCTTCATCGGCGTCAAGCTGGTGATCCACGCGCTGCACGAGAACGAGTTGCCGTTCATCAACGGCGGGGAGCACGTCACCGCGATCCCCGAGGTGCCCACCTGGTTGTCGCTGCTGGTCATCCTGGTCACCCTGCTGGTGACCACCGTCGCCAGCCTCGCCAAGAACCGCCGTGACCGCGCAGCGGGCGAGCCGCCGGCGGGCCCCGGCGCCGGTGCCCCCGGTGCCGACGCCTCCGGCCGGCACGTGTCCGGCCCGGGCGAGCGCGTCGAGTCGGCCGCCGGCCGCGGGGACGCGCCGCCCACCGGCCGCACCGCGGCGGTCACCGAGCCCAGCGGCGAGCAGCCCCCGCGCGGCTGACCGCCCGCGCCGGTGCCCCGGCGCCGGGCCTCCCGGCGCCGGGGCGCCGGCGGTGCCGAGGTCCGGCGCCGGGGGCCTGCGGCACGCGGTGACCGGAGCAGCGGCGGCCGGCGACCGCTCGGCTAGCGTCGGCGACGATGCTGCCCGACGACCTCGCCCTGCTGCGCACGCCGGGCACGCCGGCGCTCGCGCCGGACGGGCGGATCGCCGTCGTCGCCGTCACCCGGCCCGACCTCGCCGCCGACGCCCCGCGCAGCCAGCTGTGGGCGGTCCCCACCGACGGCTCGGCGCCCGCCCGGCCCCTGACCTCGGGCGGGCGGGACACCGCACCGGCCTTCTCGCCCGACGGCCGCTGGCTGGCCTACCTCGGAGCCGCCGGGGACGAGCCGCTCCAGGTGCACCTGCTCCCCGCCGCGGGCGGCGCCCCGCGGCGGCTCACCGACGCGCGGCAGGGCGCCGGGTCGCCGGTGTGGGCACCGGACTCCCGGCGGCTGGCCTGGACGGCGCCCCGGGCGGATGCGGCCGAGGCCGGCGGGCCCCGGCTGGTCACCGCCCTCCGGCAGCTGACGGGCCCGGGCCCGCTCGGCGGTCCGGTCGCGCAGGTGCACGTCCTGGACCTGCCCGACGACCTCGCCGCCGACGACGTCGCACTGCCCCGGCCGGTGGTCGTCACGCACGGGGAGGCCGACTGCACCGACGTCTGCTGGAGTCCCGACGGCAGCGAGCTGGCGTTCGTCTCGGCCCGCCACGCCACGGCCGACCGCGACCTGCGCACCGACGTCTTCGCGGTGCGCCCCGACGGATCGGGGCTGCGCCGGGTCACCGCCACCCGCGGCCGGTGCCGGACCCCGGCGTGGTCGCCGTCCGGCGATGCCCTCGTCCTCACCTGGGTGGGTGACCTGGGGCCGGACGGGCTCGACGACACCGGCCGGCCGGCGGCGCTGTGCCGCGTCCCGTCGTCCGGCGGGACCCCGGAGCCGCTGCTCGCCGCTGACCGGGGGGACGCGCTCCCGGGGGCGGTCGTGACCGGCCGGGGGGTCCTGGTCAGGGTGCGGCGGCAGGGAGCGGTCGAGCTGCTGCGGGTCCCGCCGGCCGGTGGCGAGCCCGAGGTCCTGGTGGACGGGCCCTTCACCGTCCGCGGGGCGGGGGCCGGCGCGGGCGTCGTCGTCGCCACCGTCGCCCACGACGGCTCGGCCGGGGAGCTGGTCGCCATCACGCCGGGCCGCCGGCGGCTGCTCACCGGCTTCGGCACCGCGCTGGCGGCCACCGGGCGGGTGCACCGCTCCGTGGCCGTGCCGGTCCCCGACCGCGAGACGCCGGCCTGGGCTGCGCTGCCGGCCGGCCCGGGCCCGCACCCGGTGCTGCTGGACCTGGCCGCGGACCGGCCGGGGTGGTCGCTGCGCGACGACGTGCAGCTCGCCGTCTCGGCCGGCCTCGCCGTCGTGCTCTGCGCGCCGGGAGACGCCGGCGCGGTGCTCGACGCCGCGCTCGCCGACCCGGCCCTGCGGCTGGACGGCGCCCGCGTCGGGGTGGTCGGTGGCACGCCGGCCCTCGAGCTGGCCGCGCGGACCGGCCGGTTCGCCGCGGCCGTGCTCGAGGCGGCCTATCCGGCGCTGGACGATGCGGCCCCGGGCGACGCGGTACCGCACGCGGCCGCGCCGCCCACCCTGGTCGTCTCCGGGAGCCCCGACGCCCGGGCACCGGAGGCGCGCGTCTTCGCGGCGCTGAAGCGGGCCGGCGTGCCCGCCGAGTTGCTGGTCCTCCCCGGCGGAGGGCCCGACCCCGCGCGCTCCGACCGGCCCCGGACCAGGATCGCCCGCGCGGAGCACCAACTGCGCTGGTGGCGCCGCTGGCTGGCTCCCGGCGGGGACCGAGCGCCGCGGGACCGGGACGGCTAGCGTTCGGCGCATGGCGCTCATCTACCCCGTCGCGGCCGACCTGCCCGAGCCCGAGGAGGGGACCGAGCCCGACTTCGCCGAGCTCGCGGCCGACCTCTCCGACACCTGGCTCGTGGAGGTCGCGCTGGAGGAGGACGGCGACGACGCCTGCTTCGGCCCGCTCAGCGCCCGGGCCGCGTGGGACCTCGCCGTCGACGTCGACCAGCGGCGGCCCGGGTGGCTCGTCTCCGTCGTGCCGCTGCACGTGGCCTGCACCGCCGACGAGCTGGTCTCCCTCTTCGACGACGACACGGAGTAGCTCCCCGGTCGGCGCCCCCGCGGGCCGGCGGGGGATGACGGGGACGCCGGCGCCCGGGCCGTGCAGGTCAGCTCGGCGCGAGCAGCGGGGCGAACAGGTCGGTGTACTGCACCAGCGACCGCGTGCCCAGGTACTGGTCGGTCACCCGCCGGCGGGCGGCGCCGCCGATGCTCGCGGCCCGGGCGCCGTCCCCCACCAGGCCGGTGACGGCCGCGCCGTAGGCCCCCAGGTCGGCCGGGTCGTCCACCAGCAGTCCGGACCGGGGGTGGTCGATCTGGTCCTGGATCCCGCCGATCCGGCTGGCGACCACCGCCCGGGACTTCCACATCGCCTCGGCGACGGTGAGGCCGAACCCCTCCGCGAGGGACTTCTGGACGACGACGTCGGCGCGCCGCTGCAGGGCGTTGACCATCGCCGCGTTCTCCTCCGGGTCGGTCATCGGCAGCGACACCAGGTGCACCCGCTCGCGCGCCACCGCGGGGAGCCCGGCGTACAGCCCGCGGGCGTCGTCGAGGACCTGCTGCCCCTCGGGATCGTCGGCCACGGCCTCGACCGACGGGCCGGCGTAGACGAGGTGCGCGTCGGTGTGCGGGAGGACGTGGTCGACGAACCCCCGGATCACGCCCAGCGGGTCCTTGAGCCGGTCCCACCGCGACACCTGGAGGACGACCCGGTCCCCGGCCCGCAGCGGGCGCCCCTCGTCGACCGCGGCCCGGCGCTCCACCCGCCCCGGCGATCCGTCGATGCGGGTGAACGCGGCCTCCGTGCGCGCGGCGCCGTCCTCCTGGAGCCCGGCGACCGCGAGCACGGCGTGCACGGTGTCGTCCGCGAGGTCCTGGTTCTTGGCCGAGAAGGCGTCGATGGACGGCGGGATGAGGACCGTGCGGGCGGGGTCGAGGTCCCGCCAGACGTACTGCGGCCGGGAGAAGACGTACGCGTCGGCCTGCCGGACGTACGGGGCCAGGAAGTCCCAGGCCTGCCGGGTGATCTCGCCGGGGTGGTCGATGCCGACGTGGCAGCGCCACACCACCGGGACGCCGAGCTCGCGGAGGAGCGGGATCATGCCGGCCGTCTGCGGGTCGTGCAGCAGCACGACGTCCTCTCCGGGGGCCACCCGCTCGGCGAGGGCCTCGGCGTTGGCCCGCGTCGTCGTCTCGTAGACCTCCCGCGCCGCGGCGTCGAGCGGCCGGCCGTCGCCGGGCGCCCCGTGCAGCTGGTTGTGCAGCCGCTTGGTGACGGTGAAGAACTCCGGATCGCCGGAGATCACCTCCCAGCGGGCGTCCACGCCCTGGCCGCGGGCGTACGCGAGCAGCGACTGCACCATCTCGGCGACCCCGCCGCCCCGGGCGGTGGAGTTGACGTTCCACAGCGCCCGGCCGGCGAACAGCTCCCGGGCGCGTTCGGCGTGCTCCAGCACCGAGCGGTAGGTCTGCCGGTCCAGCACCGGCTCGAACCGCTGCAGCGGGATGGAGGCGATCGGCACCGACGTGAGCCCCGGCATGCCGACGACCGTACGGCCGGTGCCTCCCGCCCGGCGTGCTCGTCGGCGCGGCCGCGGGACCACCGGCCGTCGGCTCACCAGCCTCGGGCGCGCCACTCCGCGAGGTGGGGACGCTCGGCGCCGAGCGTCGTGTCCTTCCCGTGGCCGGGGTAGACCCACGTCTCGTCCGGCAGCGGGCCGAACACCCGCTCCTCGACGTCGTCGAGCAGGCTGGTGAAGCGCTGCGGGTCCTTCTGCGTGTTGCCGACGCCGCCGGGGAACAGGCAGTCGCCGGTGAACAGGTGCGGTCCGGCGTCGCCGGGGCCGCGCCACAGCAGCGCGATGCTCCCCGGCGTGTGCCCGCGCAGGTGGATCACCTCGAGGGTGTGCTCGCCGACGCGGAGGGTGTCGCCGTGCTCCACCAGCCGGTCAACGGGCACGGGCAGGTCGGCGGCGTCGGCGGGGTGGGCGACCGTCGTCGCGCCGGTGGCCTCGACCACCTCGGGCAGCGCCCGGTGGTGGTCCCAGTGCCCGTGCGAGGTGACGACGGTGCGCAGGTCGGCGTCCCCGATCAGCCGCAGCAGCGCCTCGGCGTCGGTGGCCGCGTCGATGAGCAGCGCCTCGCCGCTGGCGGTGTCGCGCAGCAGGTAGGCGTTGTTGTCCATCTCGCCGACGGCGAGCTTGGCGACCACCAGCCCCGGCAGCTCCCGGACCCCGGCCGGGCCGCCCACCTGCACGTCCCCGGTGTACGGACCGCTCATCGAAGGCTCCCTCGGAAAGTGTCGGCGACCGCGGCTACGGTCCTGGGCATGGACGCTAGCGGAGGTCTGCCCGGCTCTCAGGACGGTCGGCTGGTGGGCCTCCCCGCCACCGAGATCGCCGCCCGGGTCCGCTCCGGCGAGCTCTCCGCGGTCGAGGTGGTGCGTGCCCACCTCGACCACCTGGAGGCGGTGGAGCCGCGGGTCGGAGCCTTCCGCGTCGTGCGGCGCGAGGCGGCCCTCGACGAGGCCGCAGCGGTCGACGCGGCGCCGGACCGGGCCCGCCTGCCGCTGGCCGGGGTGCCGGTGGCGATCAAGGACAACGTGGCCGTCGCCGGCGAGGTGGTCACCGACGGCTCGTCGGCGGGCCGGCCCGTCCCGGCGTCCGAGGACCACCCGGTGGTGGCGCGGCTGCGCGGCGCCGGGGCGGTGGTCGTCGGCATCACCCGCGTCCCGGAGCTGTGCCTGTACGCCTCGACCGACTCCCCCGGCGCGGTCAGCCGCAACCCCTGGGACACGGCCCGGTCGCCCGCCGGCAGCTCCGGGGGCAGCGCGGCCGCTGTCGCCGCCGGAAGTGTCCCGATCGCCCACGGCAGCGACGGCATGGGCTCGCTGCGGCTGCCCGCCGCCGCCTGCGGGCTGGTCACCCTCAAGCCCGGCCGCGGCGTGCTGCCCGGCGGCATCGGCGCCGACGACTGGTCGGGCATGGCGGTCAACGGCGCGCTCACCACCACCGCGGCCGACCAGGCACTGGCCTTCGCGGTGCTCGCGGGGGAGGAGCCCACCGCGCCGCCCGACCCCGGCGGGCCGCTGCGGATCGCCGTGAGCCTGCGCTCGCCGGTGCCCGGCGTGCGGGCCGACCGGGCCGCCCGGGAAGCGGTGGAGGCGACCGCGACGCTGCTGGCCGGGGCCGGGCACACCGTGCTCCGCCGCGATCCGGTCATCCCGACCGACGCGGCGCTCGCGGCGCTGGCCCGCTGGTTCGCCGGTGCGGAGGACGACGCCGCCTTCCTGGGGCTGGACCGGGCGGCGCTGGAGCCCCGCAGCCGCAGCCACGCCCGGCTGGGCCGCTGGGTGCGCCGGCTGGGGCTGATCCGCCCCGGGCCGGCCGACCGCTTCCGCGCGCGGACCGAGGCGTTCTTCACCGACGTCGACGTCCTGCTGATGCCGGCCGTGAGCGGTCCGCCGCTGTCCGCCCGGCCGTGGCACGAGCGCGGCTTCCTGGCCAACGTGACGGCCAACGCGCGGTGGGCGCCCTTCGCCTCGCCGTGGAACCTGGCGGGCGTGCCGGCCGCCGTCGTCCCCGCCGGGACGCGGGCGCAGGGGTGGCCCCTGGCGGTCCAGCTGGTCGGCCCCCCCGGCGCGGAGAGGCGACTACTCTGGCTGGCCGGAGAGCTGGAACGCCGGCGGCCGTGGCGCCGTCACGCGCCGGTCTTCGACCCCCTCGCGTCGCCCGCCGCGGCAGCCGTCTGAGCAGCGCCGCCCAGAGCCCCTCGGCCGGCACGCCCGGCCGACCGACCCGAGCACTTCGACCGACAGGACCCCCATGGACCGCCTCGTCGTCCGCGGCGCCCGCGAGCACAACCTCAAGGACGTCGACCTCGACCTGCCGCGTGACGCGCTGATCGTCTTCACCGGCCTGTCGGGCTCGGGCAAGTCGAGCCTCGCCTTCGACACGATCTTCGCCGAGGGGCAGCGGCGGTACGTCGAGTCGCTGTCGGCCTACGCCCGGCAGTTCCTCGGCCAGATGGACAAGCCCGACGTCGACTTCATCGAGGGCCTGTCCCCGGCGGTCTCCATCGACCAGAAGTCGACCAACCGCAACCCGCGGTCGACCGTCGGCACGATCACCGAGGTCTACGACTACCTCCGCCTGCTGTACGCCCGCGCCGGTCAGCCGCACTGCCCCAACTGCGGCAAGCCGATCTCCCGGCAGACCCCGCAGCAGATCGTCGACCAGGTGCTCGCCATGGAGGAGGGCACCCGCTTCCAGGTGCTCGCACCCGTCGTGCGGGCACGCAAGGGCGAGTACGTCGACCTGTTCAGCTCGCTGCAGACCCAGGGGTTCTCCCGCGTCCGGGTCGACGGCGTGGTGCACCCGCTGACCGAGCCGCCCAAGCTCAAGAAGCAGGAGAAGCACTCGATCGAGGTGATCGTCGACCGGCTCACCGTCAAGGAGAGCGCGAAGCGGCGGCTGACCGACTCGGTGGAGACCGCGCTCGGCCTGGCCGGGGGCCTGGTCGTCCTCGACTTCGTCGACGTCCCCGAGGGCGACCCGCACCGCGAGCGGACCTTCTCCGAGCACCTCGCGTGCGTGGACGACGGCCTGTCGTTCGAGGCGCTGGAGCCGCGCAGCTTCTCGTTCAACTCGCCCTTCGGCGCCTGCCCGGAGTGCACCGGCATCGGCACCCGCAAGGAGGTCGACCCCGAGCTCGTGGTGCCCGACCCGACGAAGAGCCTGGCGCAGGGCGCGGTGGCGCCGTGGGCGGGCTCGATGAGCAACGAGTACTTCACCCGCCTGCTGACGGGCCTCTCCCAGCAGCTGGGCTTCTCCATGGACGACCCGTGGGAGCGGCTGCCCGCCAAGGTGCAGAAGGCGGTCCTGCACGGCTCGCCGGACCAGGTGCACGTCCGCTACAAGAACCGGTACGGCCGCGAGCGCAGCTACTACGCCGCCTTCGAGGGCGTGCTGCCCTTCCTCGAGCGCCGGCACGAGGACACCGACAGCGACTTCATGCGGGACAAGTACGAGGGCTACATGCGCGACGTGCCCTGTCCCGTCTGCCACGGCACCCGGCTCAAGCCCGAGATCCTCGCCGTCAAGCTGACCGGGCGGTCCATCGCCGAGGTGACGGGGCTGTCGATCGGCGAGGCCTCGGAGTGGCTCAACGCCCTGGAGCTGGGGGAGCGGGAGCGGGCGATCGCCGACCGGGTGCTCAAGGAGATCCAGGCCCGGCTGTCGTTCCTGGTCGACGTCGGCCTGGACTACCTGTCGCTGGACCGGCCCGCGGCCACCCTCGCCGGCGGCGAGGCCCAGCGGATCCGGCTGGCCACCCAGATCGGGTCCGGGCTGGTCGGCGTGCTCTACGTGCTCGACGAGCCCTCGATCGGCCTGCACCAGCGGGACAACAGCCGGCTGATCGAGACGCTGGTCCGGCTGCGCGACATGGGCAACACGCTGATCGTCGTCGAGCACGACGAGGACACCATCAAGGTCGCCGACTGGGTGGTCGACATCGGCCCGGGCGCCGGCGAGCACGGCGGCGAGGTCGTCGTCAGCGGCACCGTCGCCGACCTGCTGGCCAGCGAGCGCTCCCTGACCGGCCAGTACCTGTCCGGCCGCAAGGAGATCACCGTGCCCGCGGTCCGGCGCAAGCCGACGCCGGGCCGGGAACTGGTGGTCAAGGGCGCCCGGGAGAACAACCTCAAGGGCGTGGACGTCACGTTCCCGCTGGGGATGCTGGTCGGCGTCACCGGGGTCTCCGGTTCGGGCAAGTCCAGCCTGGTGAACGACATCCTGTACACGGTGCTGGCCAACGAGCTCAACCGCGCCCGGCAGGTGCCCGGCCGGCACCGCACGGTGACCGGGCTGGAGCACCTGGACAAGGTCGTGCACGTCGACCAGTCGCCGATCGGCCGCACGCCGCGCTCCAACCCGGCCACGTACACCGGGGTCTGGGACCAGGTGCGCAAGCTGTTCGCCCAGACCACCGAGGCGAAGATGCGCGGGTACCAGCCCGGCCGCTTCTCCTTCAACGTCAAGGGCGGCCGCTGCGAGGCCTGCTCCGGCGACGGCACGCTGAAGATCGAGATGAACTTCCTGCCCGACGTCTACGTGCCGTGCGAGGTGTGCAAGGGCGCCCGGTTCAACCGGGAGACCCTGGAGGTGCACTACAAGGGCAGGACGGTGGCCGAGGTCCTCGACATGCCCATCGAGGAGGCGGCCGAGTTCTTCGCCGCGATCCCCTCGATCGCCCGGTACCTGCGCACCCTCACCGACGTCGGCCTGGGTTACGTGCGGCTCGGGCAGCCGGCCACGACGCTGTCCGGCGGCGAGGCCCAGCGGGTCAAGCTCGCCAGCGAGCTGCAGAAGCGCAGCAACGGCCGCAGCATCTACGTCCTCGACGAGCCGACCACCGGCCTGCACTTCGAGGACATCCGCAAGCTGCTGCTGGTGCTGCAGGGCCTGGTCGAGAAGGGCAACTCGGTCCTCGTCATCGAGCACAACCTCGACGTGATCAAGAGCTGCGACTGGCTGGTCGACATGGGCCCCGAGGGCGGCTTCCGAGGTGGCACGGTGGTGGCCGAGGGGCCGCCGGAGCTCGTCGCGTCGGTCCCGGAGAGCCACACCGGCCGCTACCTGGTGCCGCTGCTCGACGCCGGCGCGGTCGAGGCGGCCGCCGCCCCGAAGAAGCGGGCGCGCCGCAGGGCCAGCTGACCGCGCGGCTCAGCCGCGGCGCCGCCGGAGCAGCAGGACGACGGCTGCTCCGACGGCGACCGCGGCGCCGACCAGCACCGCCAGCACCCAGCCGGGGGTGCCGCCGTCGTCGTCGCTGCCGGCGGCCCGCTCGACGACGTCGTTCCTGGTGCCGACCGGCGTCCCCTGTGACGTGCCGGCGGCGGGTGGCGCGGCCGTCGTCGGACCGGCCGTCGACGGTGCGGGCGCGGCCGGGGGCGTGTACTCGAAGCCGAACGAGCCCTGCACCGGGTGCCCGTCGGAGCCGGTGACGTACCAGGTGACGTCGTGGCGTCCGGCCGCCGTCAGCGCGACCGGCACGCGGACCACCGCACCCTCCACGGTCGCCGGGCCGGTGCCGACCGCGCCGTCCGGCCCGGTCACCGTGACGTCGGCGCCCAGCACCGTCCCGCCGAAGGTGAGGGTCACCGCGGCCGGCGCGGCCGTCACCGTGCTCTCGGCGGCGGGGTCGGTGGACTCGAGCCCGGTGTGCGCGGACGCCGGTGCCGGCGCCGCCAGCACCTGTGCGGCAACGGCCAGCACGGCAACGGCCAGCGCGACGAGGACCCGGCGGGAGGTCACGCCGGTCATCCTGCACCCGCACCTCCGGCTCCGGGGCCGGGCCGCGTCCGGGGTCCCCTCCCGGTGCTCGGGGACGGGCCGGGACGGCGCGGCCGGCGGCTGCCGGGCCCGTGCGCCGTACGCCTTGTGAGAGAGGTCACGACCGGCGTAGAGTGCCTGTGACTGACGTCACCGGGATACCCCTGTGCCGGAAACGAGGAGGCCGCGATGAGCGCACTCACGCCCGACTGCGACCCGGACATGAGCCACTGCGGGCAGCCGTGGCAGGGCCGGGGGAAGCCCGGTTCCGGGCTCCTCTCGGTGATGGTGCTCGTCGCCGTCCTCGGGCTGTCGCTCCTGGTGGTGACCAAGGACGTCGTCGCCGACGCCTTCGACTTCGTCGCCGTCCCGGTTGGGCTGCTCGCTGCCGTGGCACTCGGCCGCCGCGCCGTCCGGCTGGCCGGCCGCGGTGTCTCCGCCGTCGCCGCGCGGATGCCCGGGGCGGTCGCGGTGCGCCGGTCGCAGCCCGCCGGCTGATCCCCCGGCACCAGCCGGACCGGACGACGAGGAGCGGGACCCGCCGGGTCCCGCTCCTCGTCGTCGCGGCCCCCGCACGGGACGGGTGCGACACGCGGGGCGGACGGGTCCCTCACGCGTACGGCGTGTCGCACCCGCGACCTAGTGTGGGAGCCATGCCCGACCCGTCCTCGTACCGCCCAGCGGTCGGCAGCATCCCCGAGTCGCCGGGGGTCTACAGGTTCCGCGACCCGAACGGCCGGGTCATCTACGTCGGCAAGGCCAAGAGCCTGCGCCAGCGCCTCAACAGCTACTTCGCCGACGTCGCCGGCCTGCACCCGCGCACCCGGCAGATGGTCACGACCGCGGCCGGCGTGGAGTGGACCGTCGTCGGCACCGAGGTCGAGGCCCTGCAGCTCGAGTACAACTGGATCAAGGAGTTCGACCCCCGCTTCAACGTCCGCTACCGCGACGACAAGAGCTACCCGTCGCTGGCGGTGACGCTGAACGAGGAGTACCCGCGGCTGCAGGTCATGCGCGGCCCCAAGCGCAAGGGCGTGCGCTACTTCGGCCCCTACGCCCACGCCTGGGCCATCCGCGAGACGCTCGACACGCTGACCCGTGTCTTCCCCGCCCGCACCTGCTCCACCGGCGTCTTCAAGCGCGCCGGCCAGATCGGCCGGCCGTGCCTGCTGGGCTACATCGGCAAGTGCTCAGCCCCCTGCGTGGGCCGGGTGAGCGCCGAGGAGCACCGGCGGATCGTCGACGACTTCTGCGACTTCATGGCCGGCCGCACCGACCTCATGGTCAGGCGCCTGGAGCGCGAGATGACCGAGGCGGCGCAGGCGATGGAGTACGAGAAGGCCGCCCGGCTGCGTGACGACCTGGGCGCGCTCAACCGGGCGATGGAGAAGCAGGCCGTCGTCCTCGGCGACGGCACCGACGCCGACGTGGTGGCGTTCGCGCAGGACGACCTGGAGGCCGCGGTACAGGTCTTCCACGTCCGCGGCGGGCGGGTGCGCGGGCAGCGCGGCTGGATCGTCGACAAGGTCGAGGAGATCGGCACCGGCGAGCTGGTCGAGCAGTTCCTGCTGCAGGTGTACGGCGGGATCGACGAGCAGACCGGCACCTCCGAGGCGGGCGAGACCGTGCCCCGGGAGGTCCTGGTCCCCGAGCTGCCGGCCGACGCCGACGTCTACGAGGACCTGCTCAGCGAGCTGCGCGGCAGCCGCGTCAGCCTGCGGGTGCCCCAGCGCGGCGACAAGCGCTCGCTGCTGGAGACCGTCGAGCGCAACGCCAAGGAGGCCTTCGCCCGGCACCGGGTGAAGCGCTCCAGCGACATCACCGCGCGGTCCCTGGCCCTGTCGGAGCTCCAGGAGGCGCTGGAGCTCCCCGAGGCGCCGCTGCGGATCGAGTGCATCGACGTGTCGCACGTGCAGGGCACCAACGTGGTGGCCTCGATGGTCGTCTTCGAGGACGGCCTGGCGAAGAAGTCCGACTACCGGCGGTTCTCCGTCACGCACGGAACCGACGACACCGCGGCCATGGCCGAGGTCGTGCGCCGCCGGTTCGCCCGGCACCTCAAGGAGGAGGCCGACCGGGTCGACGAGCAGGGCGTCGCCGCCGAGGAGGGCCGGCCGCGCCGCTTCGCCTACCCGCCGAACCTGCTCGTGGTCGACGGCGGCGCTCCCCAGGTGGCCGCCGCCGCCCGCTCGCTCGACGAGCTCGGCGTCGTGGACGTCGCCGTCTGCGGGCTGGCCAAGCGGATGGAGGAGGTGTGGCTGCCCGGCGAGTCCGACCCGGTGATCCTGCCGCGTACCTCCGAGGCGCTGTACCTGCTGCAGCGGGTCCGCGACGAGGCCCACCGCTTCGCGATCACGTACCACCGGCAGAAGCGGTCGGCCAGCATGCTGGTCTCCCTGTTGGACGACGTCCCCGGCCTGGGTGACACGCGGCGGAAGGCGCTGATGAAGCGGTTCGGCTCACTGAAGCGGTTGCGGGCCGCGACGCTGGAGGAGCTCGTGGAGGTGCCCGGGATCGGCCGGCGGACGGCGGAGGCCGTCCTGGCCGCCGTCGCCGTCCCCGGCGAGGCCGCGGAGAGCGCCGCGGAGCCCGAGCCGGCCGAGAGCACCCTGGCGCCGCAGGGGCCGGCCGAGCGCGGCACCGCGCAACCCGGTTCCGGCGGCACCGCCGAGGTCGGCCGGGTGCTGGCCGTGGGCGAGGTCGCCTCGTGACCTCCCCGCCCGAGAGCGGCAGCGCACCGCAGGCCGGGCCGCAGCGGGACGTCGCGCCCCCGGCCGACCCCGCCAGCACCGAGACCGCGCCGCTGGACGTCGTCGTCGTCACCGGGCTGTCCGGCGCCGGCAAGAACACCGCGGGACGGGTCCTGGAGGACCTCGGCTTCTACGTCGTCGACAACCTCCCCCCGGCCCTGCTGCAGCCGATGGTGGAGCTCGGCGCGCGCGGCGACCTGCGGCGCTTCGCCGCGATCGTCGACGTGCGCAGCCGGGCGTTCTCCAGCGACCTGCAGGAGTCCATCCGGGCGCTGGCCACCGCCGGGCACCGGCCGCGGGTGCTCTACGTGCACGCCCGCGACGAGGTGCTGGTCCGCCGGTACGAGTCCAACCGCCGGGAGCACCCGCTGCAGGGCAGCGGGCGGCTGATCGACGGCATCGCCGCCGAGCGGGCGCTGCTCACCGGCATCGCCGGGGACGCCGACCTGTGGGTGGACACCAGCGACCTCAACGTCCACCAGTTGCGCGCGACCCTGGAGAACGCCTTCGCCCGGCAGGGGCAGGCGCCGCCGCTGACCGCCACCGTGCTCAGCTTCGGGTTCAAGTACGGGCTGCCGCTGGACGCCGACCTGGTCGTCGACGCGCGCTTCCTGCCCAACCCGCACTGGGTGCCCGAGCTGCGGTCGCACACCGGCCAGGACCCCGACGTGCGCGACTACGTGCTCGGTCAGGAGGCGGCCGGCCCGTTCGTCGACCGCTACCTCGACGTGCTGCGCCTGCTCATCCCCGGCTACCGCCGCGAGGGGAAGCGCTACCTGACCCTCGCCGTGGGCTGCACCGGCGGCAAGCACCGCAGCGTGGCCATCGCCGAGGAGTTCGTCCGCCGGCTGGCCTCCGACGGCGTGCAGGCGGTGGCGCAGCACCGCGACCTGGGGCGCGAGTAGTGGGCGCGCCCACCGCCCCCCGGGTCGTCGCCTTCGGCGGCGGCCACGGGCTGGCCGCGGCGCTCGGCGCGTGGCGGCGGATCACGTCCGAGCTGACCGCCGTGGTGACGGTGGCCGACGACGGCGGCTCCTCGGGCCGGATCCGCCGGGAGATGCCGGTGCTGCCGCCCGGCGACCTGCGGATGGCGCTGGCCGCGCTGGCCGGAGACGACGGGCGCCGCAACGAGATGACGGCGCTGCTGCAGCACCGCCTGGGCGGCACCGGTGTGCTAGCCGGGCACCCCGTCGGCAACCTGGTCCTCACCGGCCTGGTGGAGCTGCACGGCGGCGACACCGTGCGGGCGCTCGACAGCCTCTGCGCGCTGCTGGGCGCCCGAGGCCGGGTGCTGCCGATGGCCGACGTCCCGCTCGACCTCGTCGCCCGCGTGGAGACCGTCGACCCCGACGACCCGGCCCGGACCCGGACGATCCGCGGGCAGGTGGCCATCGCGTCCACCCCCGGCCGGGTGCGCGACATCCTGGTCTCACCGGCCGATCCGCCGGTGCACCCGGACGTGCTGGCGGCGATCGCCGCGGCCGACGTCGTGTCGCTGGGTCCGGGCTCCTGGTACACGTCGGTCCTGCCGCACCTGCTGGTACCGCGGCTGCGCTCCGCGCTCGCGGCCAGCTCCGCCCGCGTGGTCGTCGTGCTCAACCTGGAGCCCCAGCCGGGGGAGACGGACGGGTTCTCCCCGGAGGAGCACCTGCGGGTCCTGCAGGCCCATCTGGACGGAGTGGCGCTGCACACCGTGATCGCCGATGTCGACTCGGTGGTTGACCGCTGTGGTCTGCTGTCAGCGGTGCGCGAGTGCGGTGCCGACCTCGTGCTGGCCCCGGTGGCCGAGCCCGGGGGCGCGCCGCGGCACGACCCCGGGCGCCTTTCGGCGGCGCTCGCCGGCGTGGTCGCGGAGGGGGTGGCGCGTGGCGGGCGCGGCGCCGGTTCGGCGAGGATCGGGTCGTGGGACGGACCGCTCCGTGCGGGGACGGACGGACGAGGGGGAGGGGACGCCGCACATGGCGCCTGAGCAGGCAGCGACCCGGGGGTCGGGCACGGCGTCCCCCGCACTGCTGGGGGAGGACGAGGTGGGGATGACCCCGGGGGGAACGGACGGTCCGACGGCGACCGGGCGGGGGTGGACGACGTGGCGATGACGGCGATGGTGAAGGACGAGCTCTCCCGGGTGGAGTGCTCGCGGACCTCCGAGCGCAAGGCCGAGGTCACCGCCCTGCTGCGCTTCTCCGGCGGGCTGCACATCGTGGGCGGCCGGGTGGTCATCGAGGCGGAGCTGGACACCGGGTCGGTGGCCCGCCGCCTGCGCCGCGACATCAGCGAGGTGTACGGCTACACCAGCGGCGTGAGCGTGCTCGCCGGCGGCAACATCCGGCGCGGCGTCCGGTACCTGGTGCGCATCGCCAAGCACGGCGAGGGGCTGGCCCGGCAGACCGGCCTGGTCGACCAGCGCGGCCGCCCGGTCCGCGGGCTGCCGCCGTCGGTCGTCTCCGGCGGCATCGGCGACGCCGAGGCCGCCTGGCGCGGCGCGTTCCTCGCCCACGGGTCGCTCACCGAGCCGGGCCGGTCGTCGTCGCTGGAGGTGACCTGCCCCGGGCCCGAGGCAGCCATGGCGCTGGTGGGCGCCGCCCGCCGGCTGGGGATCGCGGCCAAGGCCCGCGAGGTCCGCGGCGCCGACCGCGTGGTGGTCCGCGACGGCGACGCGATCAGCGCGCTGCTCACCCGCATGGGCGCCCACGACGCCGTCCTCCAGTGGGAGGAGCGGCGGATGCGGCGGGAGGTCCGCGCCACCGCGAACCGGCTGGCCAACTTCGACGACGCCAACCTGCGCCGGTCGGCGCGGGCGGCGGTCGCGGCCAGCGCCCGCGTCGAGCGGGCGCTGGAGATCCTCGGCCAGGACGCCCCCGAGCACCTGCTCGTCGCCGGCCGGCTGCGCCTCGAGCACGGTCAGGCGTCGCTCGAGGAGCTCGGGCAGCGCGCCGACCCGCCGATGACCAAGGACGCCGTCGCCGGCCGGATCCGCCGGCTGCTGGCGATGGCCGACAAGCGGGCCAAGGACCTCGGCATCCCGGACACCGAGTCCGTGGTGACCGACGACATGCTCGCCCAGTGAGGGTCGGGGTGCCCACGCGGTGGCCGCCCTACGTCCCCGGCCGCCCGATCGGACGGCCGGGGAGCGGACCGGCCGCGGCCCGATAGGCTCGCCGACGACGCGCGGCCGGGCGACCGCCCGGCCGCCACTGCAGCGAACCGGATCTCGGGAGGTCCAGCAGTGACGGTACGGGTCGGTATCAACGGGTTCGGGCGCATCGGCCGCAACTTCTGGCGGGCCGCGGCCGCCAGCGGCAAGGACGTCGAGATCGTGGCGGTGAACGACCTGACCAGCCCGGCCGCGCTCGCCCACCTGCTCAAGTACGACAGCATCCTCGGCGTCCTGTCCGAGGACGTCTCGCCCAGCGACGACGGGATCTCCGTCGGTGACGCGTCGATCAAGGTCCTCTCCGAGCGCGACCCGGCGGCCCTGCCGTGGGGCGACCTCGGCGTCGACGTCGTGGTCGAGTCCACCGGCTTCTTCACCAAGGCCGCCGACGCCCGCAAGCACGTCGACGCGGGCGGCGCGAAGAAGGTCATCATCTCCGCGCCGGCCACCGGTGACGACCTCACGATCGTCATGGGCGTCAACCACGAGAAGTACGACGGCAGCCAGACGATCATCAGCAACGCGTCCTGCACCACCAACTGCCTGGCCCCGCTGGCCAAGGTGCTCAACGACGCCTTCGGCATCGAGCGCGGCCTGATGACCACGATCCACGCCTACACCGCGGACCAGAACCTGCAGGACGGGCCGCACAAGGACCTGCGCCGCGCCCGCGCCGCCGCGCTCAACATGGTGCCCACCTCGACCGGTGCCGCGAAGGCCATCGGGCTGGTCCTCCCGGAGCTGCAGGGCAAGCTCGACGGCTACGCCGTTCGCGTCCCGGTGCCCACGGGCTCGGCGACCGACCTCACCGTCCAGCTGACCCGCGAGGCCTCGGCCGACGAGATCGACGCCGCCTACCGCGAGGCCGCCGACGGTCCGCTCAAGGGCTTCCTCAAGTACACGAACGCGCCGATCGTCTCCAGCGACATCGTCACCGACCCCTCGTCGTGCATCTACGACGCCGGCCTGACCAAGGTCTTCGGCCCGATGGCCAAGGTGCTCGGCTGGTACGACAACGAGTGGGGCTACTCGAACCGGCTCGTCGACTCGGTCGAGCTCGTCGGCGCCTCGCTCTGACGCGGACGATGCGCTCCCTCGACGACCTCCTGGCCGAGGGCGTCTCGGGCCGGCGCGTGCTCGTGCGCGCCGACCTGAACGTCCCGCTCGACAAGACCACCCGGGAGATCACCGACGACGGCCGGATCCGGGCGAGCCTGCCCACCCTGCAGGCGCTGCGGGACGGTGGCGCCCGCGTCGTCGTCGCCGCTCACCTGGGCCGGCCCAAGGGCACGCCGGACCCGCAGTTCTCCCTCGCGCCGGTCGCGGCGCGGCTCGGTGAGCTGCTGGGCACCGCCGTCCCGCTGGCGGCCGACGTGGCCGGCGACGACGCCCGCGCGAAGGTCGCCGCTCTGGGCGACGGCGACGTGCTGCTGCTGGAGAACGTGCGCTTCGAGGCCGCCGAGACCTCGAAGGACGACGCCGAGCGCGGCGAGCTGGCCGACCGGCTCGCCGGCCTGGCCGACGTCTACGTCGACGACGCGTTCGGCGCGGTCCACCGCCGGCACGCGTCGGTCTACGACGTCGCGCTGCGGCTGCCGCACGTGGCCGGCCGGCTGGTGGCCCGCGAGCTCGAGGTCCTGACGAGGCTGACCACCGATCCCGATCGGCCCTACGTCGTCGTGCTCGGCGGCTCCAAGGTGAGCGACAAGCTGGCGGTGATCGAGGCGCTGCTGCCCAAGGTCGACCGGCTGCTGGTCGGCGGCGGGATGTGCTTCACGTTCCTCGCCGCCCAGGGCCACGGGGTGGGCAGCTCGCTGCTCGAGGCCGACCAGGTCGAGACCTGCCGGCGGCTGCTCGCCGCGGCCGGCGGCCGGATCGTCCTCCCGGTCGACGTCGTGGCCGCCTCGGCGTTCAGCGCCGACGCGGAGACCTCGGTCGTGCCGGCCGACGCGATCCCCGGCGACCGGATGGGCCTGGACGTCGGCCCGCGGACGGTGGAGGTCTTCGGTCGCGAGCTCGGCGAGGCCCGCACGGTCTTCTGGAACGGCCCGATGGGCGTGTTCGAGCTGGCGCCGTTCCAGGCCGGCACCCGCGGTGTCGCGGAGGCGGTCGCCGCCGTGGCCGGGCTGTCGGTCGTCGGCGGCGGCGACTCCGCCGCGGCCGTGCGCGTGCTGGGGCTGGACGAGTCGGCCTACGGGCACATCAGCACCGGCGGCGGGGCGTCGCTGGAGTACCTGGAGGGCCGGGAGCTGCCGGGCCTCGCGGTGCTGGCCGAGGGTGGGGCCGCCTGATGGCGCGCACCCCTGCCCCCGCGCCGCGCGAGGGGCGCCGGCCGCTCATCGCCGGCAACTGGAAGATGCACATGACGCACCTGGAGGCCATCGGCCTGGTGCAGAAGCTGGTGTTCAGCCTCAAGGAGCCCCAGCTGCAGGCCGCCGAGGTCGTGGTGCTGCCCCCGTTCACCGCGCTGCGCAGCGTCCAGACGCTGGTGGCCGGGGACAAGCTGGAGGTCGGCTACGGCGCCCAGGACCTGTCGCTGCACGACTCCGGCGCCTACACCGGCGAGGTCAGCGGCGCGATGCTCGCGGCCCTCGCCTGCAGGTACGTCGTGGTCGGGCACTCCGAGCGGCGCGCACTGCACGGTGAGGACGACGCCGTCGTCGCCGGCAAGGTCCGGGCCGCGCAGCGGCACGGCCTGGTGCCGATCCTCTGCGTCGGGGAGGGGCTGGAGGTCCGCCGCGCCGGCGGGCACGTCGCCCACTGCACGGCGCAGCTCGACGCCGCGCTGGACGGGCTGACCGCCGAGCAGGTGCAGTCGGTGGCGCCCGGCGGGGGTGCCGGGTCCGGCGGCGGGTCGGTCCCCGGCGGGTCCGGCGGCGGGTTGGTCCTCGCCTACGAGCCGGTGTGGGCGATCGGCACCGGCGAGGTGGCGACCCCGGAGGACGCGCAGGAGGTCTGCGGCGCGCTCCGATCCCGGCTCGCCGAGCGTTTCGGCCCGGAGACGGCCGCCGTCGTCCGTATCCTCTACGGCGGGTCGGTGAAGGCCGCCACCACGGCCGGGATCCTGGCCGGGCCGGACGTCGACGGTGCCCTCGTCGGCGGCGCCAGCCTGGACACCGACGAGTTCGCCCAGATCTGTCGGATCGCCGCCGACGGCAGCTGACCGCTGCCCGCCGGTGGCGGGGAGCGGGGGACGTGAGCAGCACGCTGGAGCGGACCGGGCGGCGGCGCCCGTCGTGGCTGCGCGGGACCCGCGGCCGGATCGCCGGCCTCGCCGTCGTGGTCGTCCTGGTCGTCGCCGTCGTGGTCGCCTGCGGCGTCGGCCCGGGCGGCCTCGGCGGCGGCCGGGACGCGGGCGATCCGGTCCCGGTGCTCGGCGACGGTGCGGACGCCGGGGTCACGGGCGTGCGGGCGCCCTCGGACGCCGACGGCGGCACCCTCCGCGTGGTGGCCGGGGAGATCGACAGCCTGGACCCGCAGCGCTCCTACTCGCCCGGCGTGTGGAACCTGATGCGGCTCTACACCCGGACCCTGGTCACGTACTCCCCGGTGCCCGGCGAGACCGACTCGCTGGTGCCGGATCTGGCGACGGATCTCGGCAGCACCCCCGACAACGGCCTGACCTGGACCTTCACCCTCCGCGAGGGCGTCCGGTTCGAGACCGGGCAGCCGATCACCTCCCGCGACCTCAAGTACGGCATCGAGCGCTCGTTCGCCTCCGACGTGATCGTCGGCGGGCCCACCACCGTCGTGGACCTGCTCGACGACCCCGCCGACCCCTATCCCGGGCCCTACCAGGACGAGACGCCGGACCGGCTCGGCCTGGCCTCGATCGAGACGCCGGACGACCGCACGATCACCTTCCGGCTGCGGTCGGCCACGCCCGACTTCCCCGCGGTCCTCGCGCTCCCCTCGAGCAGCCCGGTCCCGATCGGCTCGGACACCCGCGAGTCCTACGGGGGCGATCCGGTCAGCTCCGGCCCGTACGCGATCACCTCGATCGACCCGGAGACCGGGATCGTCCTGGACCGGAACCCGGAGTGGGACCGCGCCACCGACGAGGTGCGCACCGCGCTGCCGGACAGGGTCGTCGTCCGCACGCGCCTGAGCGGGCTGGACCGGGACCAGGCCCTGCTCGCCGGCTCGGCCGACGTCGACGTCGCCGCGACCGGGGTCACGATGCCCACCCAGGCGCGACTCGCCGAGGGCGCCGCCGGGGACGTGCCGCTGACCGACCGCGTGGACGAGGTGACCACCGGTGCGGTGCGGCTGCTGGCCCTGCCCACCGACGTCGCCCCGATGGACGACCCGGCCTGCCGGGCGGCGGTCGCGGCCGCGATCGACCGCGGTGCCGTCCAGCAGGTCCTCGGCGGGGCGGACGACGCCCTGGCCACCTCGCGCCTCTGGCCGGCCGGGCTGGACGACGGCCCCGAGGAGACCGACCCGGCCGCCGATCCGGCCGCGGCACGCGAGGCCCTGGGGATCTGCGGGCTGCCGGACGGCTTCTCCACCGTGCTCGCGGTCGCCGACGCCTCGGCGAGCGTCGCCGTGGCCGAGGAACTCGCCCGCCAGCTGGCCGAAGTGGGCATCGAGGTCGAGGTCCGCGCCCTCCCGGCGGCCACCTTCTACGCCCGCGACGTCGGTGACCCCGACAACGTGCGGGCCCAGGGCTTCGGCATGGTGCTGGCCAGCTGGAGCGCCGTGGTGCCCACCCCCTCGGCCTTCCTCGTGCCGCTGGTGGACGGCCGCGCCGTGAGCCGGGTCGGGAACACCAACTACGCGCGGCTGGTCGACCCGGCCGTCACCGGGCTGGTCGACGCCGCCGTCGCCGTCGGACCCGACGCCGGGGCCGCCCGCGGCGCCTGGCGGGAGGTGGCGACCGCGGCGACGGCCACGGGTGCCTACGTGCCGCTGGTCGAGACCCGGGTGCAGCTGCTCGCCGGGCAGCGGCTGCGCAACGCCGTCGTGATGGAGCCCTACAGCGGATACGACCTGGCCACCGCCGGCGTCCGCTGAGCAGGACGCGGGCCGCCGGGTCGCTGACCGGGCGGCCGCGCCGGCTCGGTTACCCTGGGGGCATGGTCGAGTTCGTCCTCAACGTGCTGCTGGTGCTGACCAGCGTGCTCCTCGTGGTGCTGATCTTGCTGCACCGCGGCAAGGGCGGCGGCCTGTCCTCGATGTTCGGCGGCGCGGCGAGCGCGTCCCTGTCGGGCTCGTCGGTCGTCGAGAAGAACCTCAACCGGCTCACCGTGCTCACCGGACTCGTCTGGGCCGTGTGCGTCGTCGCGCTGGGGATCCTGCTCAAGGTCTGACGGAGGCCCGCGCCTCGCCGGCTCGCTGCGGGCCCCGGCAACAGGGCGCGGATACGCGCAAAACGTGACCTGGAACCCGTCTCCCAGGTTCTAGACTCCCGTCGGCGGCGCGACCGCGCCGAGTTCGGGCTGGAGTCCAGCAGGGGGCACTCGTGGCTGGTGGGAACGCGATCCGGGGCACGCGGGTCGGTGCGGGACCGATGGGGGAGGCCGAGCGCGGCGAGGCGGCGCCCCGTCGGCGGGTGGCCTTCTGGTGCGCGCAGGACCACGAGACGCGGGTGGCCTTCGCCTCCGAGGCCGAGGTGCCCGAGCTGTGGGACTGCCCTCGCTGCGGCCTGCCGGCCGGCCAGGACCAGGCGGCGCCCCCGCCGGCTCCGCGCACCGAGCCCTACAAGACGCACCTCGCCTACGTGCGCGAGCGCCGCACGGACGCCGACGGAGATGCCCTCCTCGAGGAGGCGCTGGCCAAGCTCCGGGCCCGCCGCGGCGCCTGAGCGCTGCGCCTAGCAGCCGTCGCGGGTCGGGCAGGGACGCCAGGCGGCGATCTCGTGGTCCCAGTACCGCAGCTGCCGGTCGGCCGGCTCGGCGGCGACGGCGCCGGTCGGCGGGGCGGGGGCGGAGCGCTGCGCCGTCGCCGGGGTGGCGGCGGAGCGCTGCCGGAGCAGGTCGGCGGTCATGGTGTTCCTCCGGGATGCCGGGCTCGGTGGTGCCGAGCGTGGTGCGGGGTTCTGGCAGCGCGCTGTCGGCCCGGTGTCACGCGTCCGGCCGGACACCGGCCAGGTCGACCCGGGCCAGGTGATCGGTGGTCAGGAAGGCCCGCTGCAGGTCGGTCCCGAGCCCGTCGAACGGCGAGGTCTGCGAGCGGTGCTCGGAGATGGCGGCGGTGCGCCGGTCGAGCACCGCGGTCGCGTCGAGCACGTCGGTGATCTCGTCGTCGGGCCGGCCGAGGTACGCCGGGTCCAGCTGCAGGTAGACCGTGCCGGGGCGCAGTGCCCGCATCTCCGTGAGCCACCGGCGCATGAGCGCGTTGGGCAGGCAGTGCTCGACCAGCAGCGGTCGCGGTTCCGGTAGCGCGCGCAGCGCCGTCCGGGCTGCCGCGCCGACGTGCCGGTGGTCGCGGTGCCCGTCGCTGCCGTCGAGCACCACCACGACGTCGGGCAGCAGCTCGCGGAGCAGCCCGCCCAGGACGCCGGCGACCTCGTCGACGCCGGCGGCGCACAGCGTCCCCGGCTCCGGGTCACCGGCGAAACCGGAGTCGCGCCAGCCGAGGAGCTCGACGCGGGCGGCGCCCAGCCGGCCGGCGGCCGCGCGCAGCTCGGCCTCCCGGACGGCGCCCAGGTCACCGGTGCGGTCGGTGCCGCTGCCGGGACGGACCTCCCCGGCCTCGCCGCGGGTCGCGCAGGCGATGGTCACGTCCGCACCCAGCAGCGCGGCGCGGGCCAGGACGGAGCCGCAGCCGAAGGCCTCGTCGTCGGGATGCGCGACGACGGCCAGCCAGCGGTCACCCGAGTGGACGTCGTGCAACAGGTCGCGCGCGCTGGGGCGGGAGCCGGTGGTGGCGGGCCGTGCGGTCATGCGGCAAGCCTCGGGGCGAGGACTTGCGGCCGGCTAGGAGTCCTGCTCGGACGGCCCCTCGTCGGCCGCCGGCAGCCGGCTCGCCGCCGCCGCGTCGAGCAGCCACCGCGTCGCGCGCCGGCCGTGAACGCCGGCGGCGGGGATCTCCTCCGGCGCCGCGCCGCCCAGCGCCCGGGCCACCGCCTCGGCCTTGCCCTCACCGGAGACCAGCAGCCAGACCTCCTCGGCCGAGGTGATCGCCGGGAAACCCAGGCTCACCCGGGTCGGCGGCGGCTTGGGGCAGTCGCGCACCGCGATCACGGGCCGGTCGTCCCGGACGGCGGGCGAGTCGGGGAAGATCGACGCGACGTGGCCCTCGCCGCCCACGCCGAGCAGCAGCACGTCGAAGCGCGGCAGCGTCGCCCCCTCGGGGGCGGCGGCGGCCAGCTCACCGGCGTACCGGTCGGCGGCGGCCTCGGGGGAGTCGTCACCGGCGTCGGAGGCCGGCATGGCGTGCACCCGCTCGGGCGGCACCCCCACCGGATCCAGCAGCGCCTCCCGGGCCCCCCGCTCGTTGCGCTCGGCGTCGCCGGAGGGCACGAACCGCTCGTCGCCCCACCAGACGTCGACGGCGGTCCAGTCGACGCGCTCGCGGGCCGGCTCGGCCGCCAGCTCGGCGACGTGCCGCAGCACCGCCGTCCCGATCCCGCCGCCGGTGAGGACGACGGACGCGGTGCCGTGCACGGCCTGGGCCGCGGCCAGCCGCGCCACCAGCGCCGCGGCCACGGCCCTGGCGAGGATCTCGGCGTCGGGCTGGACGACGACGTCGGGCACGGGCCGGTCGCCGTCCCCGCTCAGCTCGGCGGCGATCCGGTCGCCCGGGGAGCGGCTCACGAGACCGACCCCGCGGGCACGGTCGGCGGGCCGTCGCCGTTCCCGGTCCTCTCGGCGGTGTCGCCGGGCCGCGCCGGGTCGAACCACACGTGGTCGCGCACCGGGGAGCGGGCCGACAGGTCGGGCACGCCGGTCGCGGCCTCCAGGGCCTCGGCGTAGGGCTCGTCGGGGTCCAGGCGGCGCAGCTCCTCGCCGAGCAGGTCGCCCAGCGGCCGGTCCGGCAGCGCCACCGTGGCGTCGGGCCGGTAGGGCTGGGTCAGGACGGCGCCGCCCCGGCGGTCGGCGCGGACGGCGACCTCCTCCTCCTGGTCGAGCTGGAGCACCACCGAGTCCACCCCGCTGGGCCCGGTCCGGCGGCCGCCCTCGACGACCTCGACGGTGCTGCCGCTGCGGGAGGACAGCCAGCCGGCGAGCAGCCGGGCCGATGCGTTGCCGGGGTCGCCCTCGACGCGGCCGCCGAGCACGCGGACGGCATCCCCGCGCCGGCCGGAGACGGCGTCCAGCGTGGAGGTCAGCGCCGCGCGCCAGGGGGTGGCCCGGGTCCACGCGAGGTCGGTGTCGCCGGGGGCGTAGTCGGCGGCGCGGGTGCGCAGCGCGGCCAGGTGGTCCTCGGCGAGGGAGCTGTCGGTGATCCGGCGGTCGGCGATCACGGCCAGCGCGTCGGTCTGCATCCGCTCGGGTGCGGGCGCGTGCCACCACGCCACGACCGGCGCGTCGGCGGCCAGCAACGGCAGCACCACGGACTCGGCGTGCAGCGCCAGGCGGCCGTACATGCGCATCACGACGGCCTCGCCCGGGCCCAGGCGCCCGCCGATGAGCACCTCGGCGTCCAGCCGGGGCAGCGGCGCGTCGATCTGCCGGCGCACGACCACCAGGATGCGGCAGGGGTGCTGCGCGGCGGCGGCGGTCGCGGCCTCCTCGGCCTCGGCGACGCGGGCCTCGTCGGCGACGACGACCAGCGTGAGGGCGACGCCGGAGAGCACCGCCCCGCCGGTCCGCCGCTGCACGGCCAGCTCCTTGACGACGGCCGAGCCGGTGGTGTCCCAGAGGGTCGTCATCGGATCTCCCAGCCTCGGGTCGGGTGCGGGGAGCCAGGTCCCCGCGGACGGGTGGAGCGGGGGGGGGGGGGGGCGCGGGGGGGGGGGGCGGGCGGCCCCCCCCCCGCGCCTCGGCGGCCCGCATCTCTTCGGCCGCCCCCGCCCC